>JBHIET010000025.1:0-40154 GCA_046760785.1 Anaerolineae bacterium
TTTGTATCATAGCGATTTGTGCTCATTTAAGCCCGAAATCTGCCAGAGTCCAGAATCTGACATTGTCAAAGTAGTAACCAGCCTACGATGTTATAGTTCCTGCACACACTTGTTTAAGTATACCACATCCTGCCAAACAGCACCAAGTTCTGGACAGCACCAAAATTCGTCCAACTTGAAAGAAAAAGAGGGCCGCAAGAGCAGCCCTCTTTGTCCTCACTACCACCTAAAGGCCAGTATTCGTGTTTCTCCTTTGCATCACCTGCGCTATCTCGATCTGTGGCGCGACCCCGCCGAGAATCCCACCCGCAAGCCCGACCAGCGCTCGGAGTGTTGATCTGTCCAGCGCGGCAACAGGCCATCATGTGCATCGTCGAAGGATGCGGCAGAGTGCTCCCCCCCACTCTTTTTGGATTAGCCCTTCGACGTTGCTCAGGACAAGCCCTTCGGCTTCCCTTCAGCTTCGCTCAGGGCAAGCGCTCAGGACGAGCGGCAGGTAGAGCCGATACGGCAGCGAATCTACCCCGAAGCCGCCCTGCACCGGCCCGTAGGTGTCGGGATCGCCGAAGCCGACCTCCTCGACCAGCCAGTACCAGTAGGTCCGGCCCACCGTCACGTCCCGATCCAGGTAGCTGTAGGCACTGTCGGAGCCGGTGGCGGGGAAGTATCCGATGGTTTGCGCGTCGCTAAGGCTACCGCTCGGAGCGCGATAGACGTGGAAACCGACGATGCCCAGCTCCGCAGCCGTGGCCCATTCCAGCCGCACGGCCGATTCTTCCGCCACGGCCCGGAAGTAGCGCACCTCCACCGGTGTGGGGATGCCGTCCTCACCCTCACCTCCAATATCCTCCTCCTCGTCGTCATCGTTGGCCGGGTTGTCGTAAGCGTCCACGACGTTGGTGGTGGTGGCGATGTTGGTGGTGGTGACATTGATGTCGTGGGCGACGCGAAAGACGGTGGTGATGCGGAGGGATTCGCCCGGCGGCAGGTTACGGCCAAAGCCGTGGGGGGCGGGGCCGGTCAGGTCGTTCCAGGTCAAGGAGCCGTCGTCGTTGTCCTGCTCCGGGTACGGCGTGGCGCTGTGGAAGCTTAGGTAGTAGGGGTCGTACTGATCGAGCAGCGGCAACCGGTCAATCACGCTGGGGCCGACGTTGGTGATGACGATGGTGAAGGTGACATAGTTGGGCTGCACTTCGTCCCGATCTATGCCGGCGACGATCTTGTTGATCTCCACCTCCGGACCTCTGATGTCTACGTAGACATCGTCGGTGTCGGTGAGAACGTCGCCGGGGGTGGTGGTGACCGTCACCGTAGCCATGTTCCAGTAGGTGCCGGTGATGCCGGGTGTGGCGGTCACGGCAAAGGTGACGGTGACGCTCTCACCGGGAGGCAGCAGGCCGACCTGCGGAACGAGGTCGTTCCACACCAGGAGCGGCTCGGCGATGGTGTCTGGATTGGTCGGCACGCCGCTGCCGCGGACGTAGTAAAAGTCAGCCGGGAGCGTGTCGGTGAGCGCGATAGTGGTAAAGGTCACCCGGCCGGTGTTGTTGATGCGGATGGTGTAGGTGAAGGGCATGTGGCGCACCGCCGCGCCCGGTGCGACCGTCTTGACGATCTCCAGGCCGGGCGCTGCGTAGAAGCCAAAGTCGAGCGATAGGTCCTGGGTGATGGCCGAGGTGAGCGTGGTGGTGACGGCGTAGCCCAAGCCGCCAAACAGCGCGTTGGGGGTCGCGTTGGAGTCGCTGTTGTCGAAGGGTGCGCCACCCAGGTAGAGGGTGTGGGTGTAGGGGTAGAGCGGGCCGGTCGGCGCAAAGTTGACCTGCGATAGCTGCACCGTGTAGGTCACGTTCAAGGGCAAGTCGTCGAACAGGTAGAGGCCGGAGCCGTTGGTGGTGTCGCTGCCCAGGTAGGCGCCGCTGGCGGAATCGTACAGGTCCACGATCACGCCGGGGATGGGGGTCTCGCCCGCGTCCTGCACGCCGTCACGGTCCAGGTCCACCCACACATAGTCGCCGATGCGCCCCAGGATGACGGTGACGGTCACGACGTTGGAGGGTATCGTATCGCTGGGGTTGGCCGTGTAATCGAGCGCGGCGACGTTGGTGATCTGGGTGCCATTGGTGACTGTGACCAGGTCGCGCACGGTGGCGGTGATGACGACGATCTCTTGCGTGTAGGTGGGGATGGTGGAAAAGTAGGCGGTGACGACCTGGCCGCTGTAGGAGGCCTTGGGGCTGACGCCGTCAATCTGCAGGCGGGAGTCCACCACGTCGGTGAAGACGACGTTGTTGAGAACAGCTCCCACGCGCGGGGCGGGCAGGGTCACGGTAAAGATCACCCGAGAGCCGATGGTGACGGTGGGCGGGGTGACCCCTTTGGTCAACCCGGTCGCCAGCGGGGTGTGGACGGTGGTGGTGGCGTTGACAGGGCCGTAATCCCGGTCGCCGTCCACGTCGCCGGGCAGGCTGGACCAGGTGACCTCGGCCCGGTTGGTCAGGTGCAAGCCTGCGCCCACGTCGGCGTCCACCGTGGCGACGTACCGGATCAGCAGCACGCCGCCGACGGGGATGCTGAAGGCGGAGGTAAAGGTCACGGTGAGGACGCCCGCGCTGTAGCCGTAGGCATAGTCGCCGGGTGGAACCGGCGCGCCGTCCAGCGTGACGACGACGAGTGCCGGCGTGCCGTCTTGCATCCCAACGGGGAGCGTGTCGGTGAAGGCGACGTCGTAGGCGGCGCTGACGGTAGCGCCGGAGCCATTGGTGATGCGCACGGTGTAGGTGACGCTCTCGTTGGTGCTCACCGTGTTGCTCGTCGGCGGGTCGCTGGCCTTGATGATGCTCAGGGCCGGCTCGGTGACGGTGAAGACGGGTCGGTTGCTCACGGTGAGGCCGGCGGTGTGGGAGAGAGTGGTCACGTTGGTGATCGCGTCGCCCGCGACGGCCCCCAGTGGGTCGGAGAGCACGGTGGTGACGGTGATCGCGCGCTGCTCCCCGTGAGGTATGGAGGGGTAGGTGACGGTGAAGGTGTTGCCCGCCGTCGTCACGCTCCCACCAGGCCCGTCCACGCCTCGGAGGAGCAACCGCCCGTCCACCTCGTCGCTGACGACGACGCTGTAGAGCGTGGCGGTGATAGGTGGCTCCGGCAGCCTGATGATGTAGGTGACCAGGTCGCCCAGGGTGGCCGTGGGCGGGGTCACCGCCTTGACGATGCCGCCGTCCACAGTGCGCACGGCGGCCGAGTGAGAGCCGCCGCTGTAATCTCGCTCGATGTTGATGCCGTACCGATTGCCCTCCACATCGCCGTCATCCTCCCAGTTGTCGTAGGCCAGCGAAGCCCGATTGGGCAGGACGGTGTTGGCGGTGATGAGGTCGGAGACGGCCAGGACGACGGTGAGGGTGAGCGCGGTGTGGTTTCTCGGGTCGAAGGGCGAGGTGGCGGTCAATTGGTCAACGTTCCAGACCAGGGCGCCCGTGTCGCCGGGGGAGGGCGCGGCGGTCACCGACGAGGCCGGATCGTCGCTCTCCAGCGTGTAGGTGACCAGGCTCATCCCGGCCGGGATGACGTCGGTGACGACTAGGTCGTAGCCGGGCAGCCGGGCCTGGTTGGAGATGGTGAGGGTGTAGGTGACCAGGTCGCCCGCGCCGACGGTGCAGGCCTCTTCCTCCAGGCGATCCACGCTGATGTCGTCAAAGTAGGTGCCCGCGTTATAGTTGTTGTACAGGGCGACGTTGCCGCTGAGCAGCGGGGCAGAGTCCACCACGTCAAAGAGCAGTGCGCCGTCCACGTAGACGCGGATCCAGGCTCCCTCCACCCGCACCTCGACGTGGTACCAGCGGCCCCGCCGGTAGGGCGTGGCGTCTGATGCCAGAGTCGTGGGCGCGCCGCCGTTAAAGCGCTCCAGCCGCCGGCCCGTCCCACCATAATCCTCTCCCCAGGCGAAGCGGTAATAGGTGTCGTCGGATTGGTGGCGGAAGATGACGCCAAAGAGGTCGTTGTCGGTGGAGCGCATCATCAAGTCGAGGCTGTAATCGCGCCAGCCTGTGTCGCCGGTGTAGGCAAAGACGCCGACGTAGCCCGGCCCCCCGCTGCCGGTGTTGGCGGTCTGCCGGTAGACGCCGTTAGATACGCTCCACGTCCCGCCCGTAGTGGTCCACCCGGCTGCGTTGTCGTCGTTAAAGTTGTCGAGGAAGCGCAAGGCTCTACAGCCGTGGGGTGTGATATAGTCCTTGTAGAGATGGAGCAGTGGCTCCAGGATGTCCACGTCCGCCGTGTCGGTGTAGGCGTAGGGTTGCCCGTCGTCGGTATAGGTCATGCGCAGCGTGTTGGTGCGACGCACGCCGTCCAGGTTGGTCGGGATGTCCCGGATCATAGCGGTGATGACGCCACTCAACCGCACCGTGCCGGAGAGATCGCCCAGCCGCCAGACGATGTCGCCGCTGGCGAGCCAGCCGGGGGTGACGGTGGGGGTGGCGGAGATGATGTTCCCGGAACCACCCTGGCTGCCATCGCTGTCGTAGGTGGCGCTCAGCCACGAGGAAACGTAGCCCAATCCCGCGGGCAGGGTGTCGGTCAGCGTCAGGTTCTCGTAGACGGCATCCGGGCCGGATAGGAACGAGGCAAAGGTGAAGGTGACCACGCTGCCGATGGTGCCGGTCTGCGTGTCAGGCTCTTTGGCAAAGTCGGTGAGCAAGGTGACGTGGGCGTCGTCGGTGGCGGTGGCATAATTGCAGCCGCCGCCGCAGGTGCCGGTGGCGGTGACCACGTTGAAGTGCGCGCCGGTGGCGGCGACGGTCGCAGTGACCTGCGTGCTCCACGTGCCGCCGCCGGAAGCCAGCGTGCCGACGGGCCAGGTGATGACCCGGCTATCGTCGAAGCCGGACCCCACCTCGTCGGTGACGAGGACGTTGGGCGCTTCGCCGGAGCCGGTGTTGCGCACGGTGATCGTCCAGGTGACCACGTCTCCCGCGTCGGCGGTCTGCTCGGCGGGCGTCTTTTCCACCGTGAGTTGGGGGGACTGGCGGGTGATGTTGCCCGACTGGCTGCCGGAGAGAGGGTTGCCGCACGAGTCCTCGTAGGTCATCTCCACATTGTGCGAGCCTGACCAGCTATCGCAGGCGCCGCTGCCGCCGTTCTGCACCCGAAAGTCCACCGTCACCTGCCCCGGCCCGGCGGCGGTAAAGACCCAGGTGGGGTTCGATACCCCCGGAGTGGGATACACCACGCCGGTGTAGGGGCCGCTGATGCTCACCGTCTCCGAGTACACCAGCCCCGCAGGCAGTGTGTCGGTGATGCGGACGTTGTAGGCCGGCAGCCCGGCGATGTTAAAGACGTACCGCAGGGTCCCTTCACACAGGTTGATCGCGCGCGCGGGCACGTTGAGGTTTGCCAGTTCCGGCTGCGTGCGCAGGCGGGCCGCGTCCATCGTCTCGCGGCGGCAGGCGGGGTCCGGGCAGCCCCAGGTGGCGGTGACGACGTTCGTCGTCTCGGTGCCGGTGCATCCGCCCGCGTTCACCACGCCGGTGACGGTAAAGACCTGAGCGGTGTGAGCGGCGAGCGTGCCCACGTCCCACACCACTTGCCTCCCGCTCTGGGAGGTGGGCAGGGGATCGGCAGTGACGTAGGTGGTGTTGGCGGGCAGGGTGTCGGTGACGACGGTGAGCGGGGCGCCGGAGCCGCCGCTGTTATCCACCGTGATGCGCCACTGGACGACGTCGCCTGGCTCGGCGTAGGTGGGGTCGCCCCAGGCGGAAGCGGCGGTGAGGTTGTGGCCCTCCTTGCTGGCGGTCACCTGGGGCGGTTCGGCTCCCATCGCAAAGTGGCTGGCCGAGCTGGATTGTGGGTCGCCGCACACGTCCTCGTAGCTGGCCTGGATGGTGATGTTGCCGCCGTCGAAATCACAATCGGCGCGCACGTCGAAGCGCACCCAGACGGTCTCGTGAGGGTAGAGGCGGGCCAGGTTGGTGATCTGGCTGGAGCCCCACGCCAGAGGGCCGTAGGGCGCGCCGGCCGGTTCTCCGCCGGAAACCCAGCCGGTGACGGGCGGTGTGCTGCTGGTGCCGACGGCGTACTCGGTGCTGCCGGGGACGTAGAGCATCCCCGGAGGCAGGTTCTCGGTGATGGTGGTCGAGTAGACGCTCATCAGCCCGGCGTTGCGCACGGTGGCGGTGATGGTGCGGGTAAGACAGGTGTGCAACGGGGATAGGGCATTGTTGGTATTGATGAGCACGGTCGTGGGCAGGATGACGTAGGAACTCTCTGGCCCCTCGTGCAGGCAGGTCTGCCCCTGGCAGGATTGCCAGCCGCTGAACTCGTTGGTCAGGCCGTCACAATCCACGATCTCTGCCACGAGTTTGATGGTGACCTGGGTACCGGAGGGGACGTCTTCCAGCGTCCACGTGACCCAGCGCCCTCCGGTGACCTCGGGCACCACGCCGGCCACCGAGCCTCGGGTCGTGGTGATGGTCGAGGTATAGTATCGCAGGCCGGAGCCTAACGTGTCGGTGAGGACGATGTCGTGGGCCGTCGCGGGGCCGGAATTGATCAGCGTCAGCGTCCAGGTCACGATGTCGCCGTCGGCGTAATAGAGTTCCGGGTACTTGGCGACGATGAGGGATGGATGGAGCGGGGGAGGATTGGCCCCGGCGCTGACGTGGCATTCCTCGAAATATTCGTCGTCGTCCTCGCAGTTGCCCTCGTACCACGCCCCGGCCACCGCGCCACCGGTGGCATCACAGTGGCGCTGGACGCGCAGGTAGACGGTGCCGGTCGTCGCTGTGGCAAAGTCGTCGCTGTAGAACCAGGTGTAGCTGAGCGCGTCGGTGTGGGTAAAGTAGGGCGTCGCGCCGCCAAAGCCCAGCAGTTCCACCACGGCATAGTCCACGGTGTCAAAGCGCAGCGCCACGTCGTTGGCGGGTGCGTCGCCCACGCGGGTGAGGGTCAGCGTGATGGGATACTCGGCGCAAGGCTCGACGTTGGTCGGAATGCCGTCTATGCCCAGCGTCATCTGGGGGGCGTCGGCGGTGACAAAGACGCCCTCCTCCAGGATACCGTCGTCCCCGCAGACTCCGTTGCCGGTCACGCCCAGGTCGAGATAGGACCAGTCGTAGAAGGTAAGATCGTCGCAGCCGGCCGGCGCGGTGATGGCGGTGTTAAAGTTGATGACCATAGTCGTGCCGGGCACGGTGATGGCGCAAGTGGGGGAGATGTTGGTCAGCACCAGCAGCCCGTTCGAGACGGTCTGTGAAAAGACGGCCGTGCAGCTCTGGACGCCATCCTGGAGCGAGATGCCGGCGCTGCCGGGAACATAGGTCTGGTAGTCCAGCGTGTCGGTAAAGATCATGCCATCCCAGGTGGGAGTGTTGTTGAACGAGGAGGCAAAGACGTAGGTGCTGGTGTAGGTGAAGCCGGTGCAGGTCTCGGCCGCTGCCGGGGCCACTTGCTTATCGTGGGAGCTCAAAAAGTCCTCGCACTGGATGTAGGTGGAGGCGGTGTCGCTGTCGGCAAGCTCGCAGTCCCAGCAGTCGGTGGCGCGTACCTCGACGGTGTTTTGGGCCTGGGTGCCGCAGTAGGCGCAGTTGCCCATCGTGTCGGTGACGGGGGAGCGGAGGACTGGGTTCAGGTTGGTGGTGGCCGTGCCGGGCACGGTCCAAGTGATGTAGAGCTGCCCGGTGATGGTAAAGACGTTGCCTCCGTCGGGGTCCATCACCGTCCAGCCCGGCGGGAGCGTGTCGGTGACGACGAGGGGGCTGTTCAGGTTGGCAGCCTCCACCTCAATAGTGGGGGAGACGATCTCGCCCAGGTAGATTTCGCCCGGCATATCCTTGCTGATGCTGAGGGAGGGAACGGCTCCGCCCAGGCTCCAGCTTTCCTGCTTTGCGGGCAGTACGTAGGGGTTGCCGCAGTCGTCGTCGAAATGCAGCTCGAACTCAAAGTTGCCGCCCTGGGTCTCCAGCCCGCAGGGGTCGTCAACGGTGAGTTCGCAGATCAGGTCATAGTCGCTTGTGCCGGTGATATCTGGCAACGTGAAGCCGATGCCGGGTGTGTAGACTGCTCCGGGTGAAAGGGCGGTGACGGAGAAGGGGCCCATGTTTGTGTCCAACACTACGTCGTGGGCGGTGCCCGCCCCGCTGTTGACGACGGGGATGGTGAAAACCCCGCTGCCCGTGCAGTAATCCACCTCAAAGGTGGGGAGGGTGTAGTCGAGGTAGGGGGCGCTCAGTTGCAGGTCTATGCTGGCCTGGGCCGTGTGGCTCTGGCAGACCTGACCGGGGCAGCCCCAGGTGGCCTCGACGTCGTTATCCAATCCTGTGCAACTGTCCACGCGGGCGGAGACGATAAAGCTCTGCACCTCGCCCACCGCGAGGGAGGAGTAGGAGGCGGAGAGATCGCCGGCCACAAAGGTCAGCCCCGTGCCCAGCGTGTCGGTCACCACGACGTTGTCCACGCGCCCGTAACCGGTGTTCTCCACGAGTACCGTCCAGGTGACCACGTCGCCCACGGCGGCGGGGATGACGGACGGCTGCTTGCGCAGGGTGATCGCGCCGGGGAGGAGGGTGAACTCGGTGCGCCGGACGACGGGGGCGGCCCCACTCTGGGTCAACGTGACCGTGTTCTGCCCGGAGACGGCGTCACAGCTTGTGTTGAAGACAGCCGTGCGGGTGATGGTCTCGTTGGGGCCGACGGTGCCCACGTCAAAGACCCGCAGGGCCGGCGTGAACCCGGTGGGCATCGTGCTGGTGATGATGACGTTGGTAGTGGTGACGGGGTCGTTGGTGGCGACGATGGTGAAGGTGACCACGTCGCAGTTATTGATCTCGTCGGGGCCGGAGATGGTGACGTCGTCGGAGTGGATGGTGTGGTGTGAACTGGATGCTGGATGCTGGTCGCCGGAAGCCGGTTGGCTGGTCAGCGGGCCGGTTGACTGACCGGAAGGAGAAAACCAGACAGGAAGGAGGCTTGATTTTTGAGGCTCGATGCTCGATGCTGGTTGTCGGTTGCCGGTGGCAAACCAGCGGGGGAGGATTGTTTCTACTTGATTCTTTACCGGGGAAACGCCGACGTACCAGGAAGGAAGTACGCCAACTGAAGCAAGGTCACGTGCAGGTGGTGGCGCAGCAGCAGCCGGCAATGGCGCCAGGCTCGCTCCAAACAGGTTGACGAGCATAGCAAGCGTAGTTGCCATAGCCAAATTGCTTTTTCGCATTCAAAATCTCCATATCCGCCCCTCCATTGTGGTATCGTTCTATGATGCAACAGCCCCTCTGCTATTTCAATAGCACTACCATACCAATTGCGTCTCTCTTGCAGTCTCACTACCCGGTGCCCAGGTGGTCTGGAGCAGTATACCCAAAACGAAGTGGCCCCGCGTCTTTACTTTCCCCCTCGGTAGACCTGCGCGGCCGCTGTGTACCAGCCATTATTATACTATATGCAGGTTTGATTCCAGTTTGAGAAATGCTAGAGGGGTTACTGTCGGCAGAGTCAGTGGGATTGAGAAAAGAGGGCCGCAAGGGCGGCCCTCTTTGTCATCAACGCTCCCTGAGCCTAGTATCTCAATAGCGCCCCTACGCCGAACTTTGCTATCTTGGGATGGTCGTCCACCACCTCCACCTTGCCGCCGTCTTCGATCACTTTGGTCACCAGTGCCTCGGCGGCATCGGGAATCTCTGTGAACTCGTCGCCACAGAAGGGGCAGACCTCCAAAGGTTGGTCGGTGATGTAAGCACAGTTGCGGCACTGGTAGCCCGACTGATGATAGTCACGGGCGATCACCAGCGTTTGAATACGGCCCTCGTGGGCCGCGCCGAGCGTGTCGGCCAGGCGAATCACACCCCTCCGTCCCTTCGCTGCCGCCGTGAACACCGCATCTACCAGAGCCGCTTCGCGCTCCCCTTCCACCCTCTGCAAAATCTCTAGCGAGCGCTCCCGTATCTCCGACTCCGATGCGTTCACATCGGCGTTGAATGAGCCGATCACCTTTTCCCGCAAACGCTTGGGTAGTACCTCACGGAACTGGGCCACCGTTGGTTCGGCGCCGACGATGATGAGGCGCTGCGGTTTGTACGTGCGCCAGAAGCGCTTCGTCGCCTTGACCGCCCCGCGGATATTGCGCTGCGCCACCTCCTCTTCGCGCCGGCTCGAGACGGGAGCTCCCCCTCTACGTCCCGCCCCTCCCGATGAACCGCGCCCCTTCTTTAGCTTGCGCACTTCCTCGCCCAAGTATCCATCGCTTGTCCGCAACTCGCCCATCTCAAAAAGCAACAGACGCACTCCCTGCCGATTCACCAGTGCCACCACGTAACTCCCGTAGGCGTCTACCAGCGCTGCCAACGGCCAGACGTAAGGCTTGCGGGCCACCGTCACCCCAGATGCAACGGGAACGGCCAAGGAATACGTGCGCCAGAATTCCTCTTTGGCACCAGAGAAGACGATCACTGCTCGTCCCGACCAATCATACTCATGATCGAAAAATCGCTCCACAGCTTTCATATCTTCGGGAGCAGCGAATCCTTCTGCCTGCTTCAGCATTTGCCGCAGCGCCAGCTTATACTCATCCGTCGTGTGTTCCGTCGGATCTACGTTCAGATAGACACTCAATATCGGCGTCCCAGCCTGATACGCTGCCAGTTCGCGCAGGTCCTCCTGTCTGAACATCGCCTCTACCCCTTTCTTTAGCCGCTAGCCTTGGCAATTAGCGACTGGGATTCGTCATTTGTCATTTGCTCATTGGTCATTGTTTATTGACTACGGTCTTTCTCCCAACGTCACCGGAACCTCCAACTCCTCACCATCGCGGATCACCGTCAACACGACCCTCTGACCCACTTCTGTCTCGCGCACCAGATAGGCGATCAGGTCATCGAAGTCGCGCAGTTCGTACCCATCAATGGCGACGATGATGTCACCGCCAGCCCTGACGGGCACCCCCATAACCGCGACTTCTTGGTCGCCGCCTCGCAAACCAGCACGGGCCGCAGCAGTCCCAGCGGTCACTTTGGAGATAAGTACTCCCCGCGTCACCGGCAATTCCAGTGGGCCTGCCAGTTGCGCTAGACTGAAGCGGGTCTGAGCCTCGATACCAAGGTAAGGGTAATGATAGGTCCCCTCTTCGATCAGATGAGGTACAACACGTTTGACCGTATTGACCGGCACCGCGAACCCGATACCGGCGTTGGCACCCGTCGTCGAGCGGATGGAGTAGTTAACACCGACTACCCGTCCGTGGATATCCAGCAGCGGCCCACCGGAATTACCCGGGTTGATAGCTGCATCTGTCTGGATGATCTCTGGATTGGAGAACTTGCCGGCACTTTCCAATACCTGGGCTGTTAGTGTACGTCCCACCGCGCTCACAACACCGACGGTCATCGTCCCTTCCAGCCCGAAGGGATTGCCAATGGCGATCACGTGCTGTCCCACCTGGAGCGTGCTCGAATCGCCCAGTTCCAGCGGCACCAGTCGTTCAGAGGGAAGCTCCACCTTGATCACCGCCAGATCGGAGTACGGGTCTTGGCCCAAGATCTGGGCATCGGCTACACTGCCATCGGAGAAAGTGACCTGGATAGCATCGGCCTCCTCGACGACGTGGTTATTGGTGACGATGTGCCCATCCACATCTATCACGAAGCCGGAGCCAGAGCCGAAAGGTATCCACGTCTCTGCCTGTTTTACCAGCACCTCGATGTACACCACGGCAGGATTGGCTCGCTGGTATAGGTTGATCAACAGGGCGTCTTCCGCGTCTACCTCGGCAATGACCTCCTCCGGCAAGGAAGTGGGAGTAACGACAAACTCAGGTGGAGATGCAGGTAATTGCGGCGCGATCGCCGTTGGTAACTCAAAGAACTCCTGGCCACTGCAAGTGCAAGCCAACACGGTTAACATCAAAGGCAGCACAAGCACTATACGCCTACGTACAGTCATTTGCTCACTTGCTCCTCAGGCGGGATAACTCCTCGAACAATTCTCGTTCGCGGGCGCTAAGTCGTTGGGGAACTTGCACCTGGACTGTAGCGAGCTGGTCACCACGCTGCTTCGGATTGCGTGGTTTGGGCATCCCCTTGCCGCGCAGGCGGAATGTCTTGCCGCTGTTGGTGCCGGGGGGAATCTTCAACGACACGTCACCATTCAATGTTGGCACCCGCACCTCACCGCCTAGCACAGCGGTGTACAGGTCCACGGTAACGTCGCAGCGTAGGTTATCCCCCTCGCGCTTGAACACCGGGTGTGGCTTGACCGTGATGTTCAAGTAGAGATCGCCAGGCGGGCCGCTCCCATGACCAGGGCCACCCTTGCCAGCGACCCGCACCTTTGACCCGCTTCGCGCTCCGGGCGGGATCTTCACCCGAATCCGGCGCCCATCCTGCTCCAACACACGCGTGGCGCCATGGAACGCCTCCTCCAGCGTAATCTCCACTGAGGCCTCCATATCCTGTCCACGCAGCGTGCGCTTATGGGTCGTGCGGCGGAAGAAATCATCAGCAGTGCGGGGACTTCCTGCACCGCCCATCCCGCCAAAGAGGGTGCGGAAGAACTCCGAAAACATATCTGCGCCCGCGCCGCCAAAGAGATCGCCCAGATCGCCGCTCCACTCCACGCGCGTCCCTCCGCTCGGCTGAGCGCCCGCACCGAAGCCCGGCGCACCGGCGAACCACTGGGACCAGTCAAACTGGCCCGGATCGCGGCCCATACGCTGCCACTGCTGCCAACTGGCGCCCAACCGGTCATACTTGGCCCGCTTCTCCGGGTCGCTCAGAACTTCGTGGGCCTCGTTAATCTCTTTGAACTTCTCCTCGGCTCGTTTATCGCCCGGATTGACGTCGGGATGAAATTGGCGGGCCAACCGACGGTAGGCCCGCTTGATCTCCTTCTCACTAGCGCTCCGATCCACGCCCAGGATCTTGTAGTAATCCTTGTACTCCATTCACACCACCCCACAACAGCACATCTACCCCAACTTCAAAATCATTCTATACCGGAAACCTTTCCCTGTCAAGACCCAGCCTGGGATTGGAGATCCGCCAAGGTATCTGTTTACCTGTGTACTCTATGGAACCTGAAACTTGAAAGCCTGAAACTACTCATCGTAGAGGCCGGTGCGGCTGTTGCGGCGGATGCGGAGGACCTCCCGCAGCATGTTCCACGAGTCGTACAGCGGGCTCACACGGCTGCCCTCGCCGTAGTACCAGTGAATAGGTACTTCGACGAGGCAATAGCCCCGCCGCTGGGCGATGTGAAGAATCTCCACATCGAAAGCCCATCCGTCAATCCTCTGGACAGAGAGAATTGCATGGGCGACTTCCCGGCGGAAACACTTGAAGCCGCACTGGGTATCCTGGATGCCGGGGACGGCCAAGAGGCGGACGATCAAGTTGAAAACCCTACCCATCAGATGGCGATACCATGGCTCATTATGGCGCACCGCCCCGGGGGCCTCGCGGGATGCGATGGCGACATCGTAGTCGGAGAGGGTGGGAGGGAGGAATTTGCTTGCCTCCTCGATAGGCATCGCCAGGTCGGCGTCGCACATAAAGAGGTACTCGCCCCGACCTTCGAACATGCCCTTGCGCACGGCTGCCCCTTTGCCGCGGATGGGTTGGAATAGGAGAGAGACGATCGGGTGCTCGGCGGCTATCTCACGTGCGATGTCAGAGGTGCGATCGGTGCTGGCGTTGTCCACCACCAACACCTCCACCGGATAGTCCTGTGACTCGGCGAAGTCTATTACCTGCGGCAGCGTTGTTGGCAGGCGGCGTTCCTCGTTGTAGGCTGGGACGACGATGGTCAACAAGGGCTTATCCTGGTCTATGGCTACACCTCATCTGTGGATTTATCATCCGTATGATACCCGCACTATGGACTTTCGTCAACCCCGGTCAGAATACTTTCGAGGTACGCTTGATCAATGGTTCGACTACTTTGCACCGACCGGCGCTTGCGGAGCATTTTGGGGATGCCCAGGAGTCCCACTAGTTGTCCCCGGAGGCGCGCCCGCGCCGCCGCCCCCCGCCAGGCTCGTAGCGCCTCGGCGGTGATGCGCAATTGCGCGCGTAGGATGGCCCGCCAGTGGGTGCGCCACAGATCACTGGGGTAGTCCTTTGCCAGCAGGTAAATAAAGTTGCGCCCGTCGTGGAAGCTGGCGGTTACTCCCCCGCCGCTGGCGCTCAGCCTGTGGTAGACGACGGCACGGGGGGCATAGATGCACCGCCAGCCAGCTAACTGCGCCCGCCAGGCCAGGTCCACGTCCTCGCAGGAGTAGAAGAAGTCCTCGTCCAGCAGACCCACTTGCTCTAACATGGCTTTCCGGTAAGCGGCACTGCCTCCACAGGCGCCAAAGACGTATGCCTCGCGGTTGTACTGGCCCACGTCCTTCTGCCATACGCCGCGATTGCCGGGGATGCCGCTCACGCGGTAGAAGTCGCCCGCTGTGTGGAAGGTGTCGCGTTGGTCGAAGAGGAGCATCTTGGAAGCAACCAGCCCTGCTTCCGGGTGGCGCCGGAAAGCGGCGACGATCTCCTCAACCCACCGCGGGTTGGCCTCGGTGTCGTTGTTCAAGAGGACGACAATCTCACCCCGCGCGGCGCGCATCCCGGCGTTGCACGCCCCTGCAAAGCCTCGGTTCCTCCCCAGGGCCAGCACGCGTACTTCGGGATAGTGGCGGGCCAGCAGTTCCAGCGAGCCGTCGGTGGAGCCGTTGTCGGCGACGATGACTTCGACGTGAGGATAAGTCTGGCAACGGAGGCTCTCCAGGCAGGTGGAGAGGTGGTGCGCGCCATTCAATGTGGGAATGATAACGGAGACGAAATTTGGAGATTGGGGATCGGAGATCGGAGATTTGCTCATAGAGTTCCGTGGTTCGGCTTGATGGAATACCATCAGAGAGGAATTTCCTGGGCGCGTTGAATCGCGGCCTGGTCTAGGCTGAACGAGGCCAATCGAACGTCTACAGAGAATCGCCGGCTGAAGGCGAACTTGGCTGGACGGCCCTCGCCCAACTTGGCAGCAGCACCAGGCCCGGCGCGAAATCCATATTGCTCACATAGCTTAACGATCCGTCCTGCTTCCTGATTGGGGAGCATGAGTATCACGTCAACATCCACCGTGGTGCGGGGTGCTCCCATCAGTGTGGCGGCTATTCCACCGATGATGACGTGTTCTGGAAATTCATCCAGCACTTGCCCTGGTTGTTGGAGCACCTCACGCACAGGCTCTCTCCTCTTCTAGCCTCTCCGCTTCTTGGAGAAAAAGCAGCAATTGCTCGGTCAGGTATATTCGCTCTTCCTGATTGAGGGAAACCCATTCTTATTCTTGCTCTCGGCGGATTTCTTCATAGTCCAATGAGATTTGTTGCCATAGCGCGCTCAAGTCTTGCCCTCGTTTCATCTTCTATGTTCCTATGCTTTGCCTTCCGTGTTCAGGAACTCTTACCGCTTCTTGCTATGGACGGAGGGTGATGCCCCGCGCGGCGGCGGTGTTCAGGGCGTGAAGCGGAGTGGAAGCGTGCTGGAAATCGTCGCGGCTTTAGGCTGCTGAGCTTGGTATCAGAACTTTGACTTCTCTTTCGAGCCGCCCCTCTAGACGATCCTTCTCCATTTCGAGATTGTAACGTGTTTGTAGATTCAGCCAGAAGCGTTCCGACAAACCAAAGTACCGCGATAACCTGAGTGCTGTATTGGCAGTAATCGAACGTTTGCCGTGGACAATCTCGTTGATACGACGTGGATGCACACTGATATCCTTGGCCAGCCGATATTGACTGATTCCCATTGGCTTTAGAAACTCTTCCAATAGAATCTCGCCGGGATGGACCGGTTCAAATTTGCTCTCGATCATTGTCTCTGTCTCCTAGTGATAATCTGCAATCTCGACGTCGTAAGCATCCCCTTCGCTCCACCGAAAATATATCCGCCATTGGTCGTTGATCCGAATGCTGTGCTCGCCTTTTCGATCCCCGGATAGCTTTTCGAGCCGATTGCCAGGAGGGATACGAAGGTCATCCAGCCGTTCTGCAGCGTCGAGTATCGCGAGCTTGCGCCAGGCTGCGCGGTGCAAGTTTGGGGAAGATCGCCGCGAGAATTGACGAGAGAAGAGCCGCTGGGTTTCTTTGTCGCGAAAGCTCTTGATCATGGACGAATGATAGCGCGATACGCCATTATTGTCAAGCGTTCTCCGCGCCCAGGAACTCCGCCAACGCTTCTTGCCAGGGACGCAACTCAATGCCCAGCGCGGCGGCGGCGGTGTTCGCCAGCGGCGCAAAACGGGGCGGGGTGGAAAGGCGCTCGAAATCGTCCAGGCTGATCGGCTCGACCGGGATGTGCTCCCGCCCGGCCAGGCGCAGTACCTCGCGGACGAAGTCGTAGCGGGAACAGTATCCTGCGTTGATCAGATGGTAGACACCGTAGGCGTCGGTTTGGATCAGAGCCACAATCGCCGCTGCTAGATCTAGCGCATAGGTGGGGTTGCCAACCTCGTCGGTCACCACTTTCAATGCGCCACGTTCGTCTGCCAACTGGATGATGCGATGTGGGTTGGAGAAGTTGCGCCCGCCGGGGGCGTAGAGCCAGGTGGTGCGGGCGATGTAGAAACGGGTCAGCAAGTGGCACACGAACCACTCCCCGGCTGCCTTCGATCGACCGTAGGGGTTGATGGGGTGGGGTGGGTCCCACTCCCGGTACAGCTCCGTCGCCGTGCCGTCGAAGACCTCGTTGGTGCTGAGGTAGACCAGCGCCGTGTCGCAGGCGGCGCAGGCCAGAGCGACGTTCTGCGTGCCCAGCGCGTTAACGCGGTAGGCCCGCTCCGGGTCGCGGGCGCAGCCGTCCACGTCGGTCCAGGCGGCGGCGTGGATCACCACGTCGGGGGCAAATTCGGCCACCGCCGCGCCGATGGCCCCCCGGTCGGTGATGTCCAGTTCCGGCAGGTCACAGCCTGCGAGCTCGTGCTCAGCCAGCGCCTCACCAAGTGCCCGCCCCAGTTGTCCTTTGCATCCGGTAATGAAGATGCGCATAAGGTCACCTCGTCGAAGCAATCGCCCCCACTGCTCCTGCAAACCAAGCGCGGTGGGACGTGCCAATAGTGTACATCAGATGTTTCATTAAATCAAGAAATCTACAACTGCCCTGCGTTTGACTCCCTTGACAAAATTGCATACCCGGTATATACTTATTTCAGAAAATAGGTAGTCAGTACATATTTACTGGAGGAACCGTGACGATCAAACACGCGCTATTGGCCTTGCTTAACCATACTTCCACCTACGGCTACGAACTGCACGGGTTGATGGAAGCCGTCCTGGGCGATCACTGGGTGATCAACACCGGCCAGGTTTACAGCACGCTTTCGCGGCTGGAGCGGGACGGCCTGGTCGTGCGCCAGGTCACATCCGGCGACGAGGCGGCTGAGCGCACCGCCTACGATCTGACTGAGGAGGGAAGGGCAGAACTGGAGCGCTGGTACCGCGAACCGCTGTCCCGCGATTACCGCCTGCGCGACGCTTTCTATGCCAAACTCATGCTCAGCCTCTTCTCCGGCCCGGTGCCGCCGGCCGAGGTGCTGCAGGCCCAGCGGCGGGAGTTGCTCGGCGAGATGCACGAACTGACCCGCATGCGCGCTGAGGCCGACCCTGCGAGCGAACTACCCTGGCTGCTGCTTTTGGAAAGCGCCATCATGCACCTGGAGGCCGACTTGCGCTGGCTGGATATGTGTGAAGCCCGGCTGGACGAGTTGCGCCGGGCGCCTCCACCCCGACCCGTCAACCGGCCGCGCGGACGTCCGCCCAGGCGGGGCCAGCCGGATGAGACATCCTGAGTGGAGGGGGATGCAATGAGTGAACTGGCACAGATGATGATCGTGACAGAGGGGCTGACCAAGGTCTACAGCGACGGGACAGAGGTGCGCGCGCTGGACGGGGTGGACCTCTCTGTGGAGCGAGGAGAGTTCGTGGCCGTCATCGGGCCTTCGGGCTCCGGCAAGTCTACACTGCTCAATCTGCTCGGCACACTGGATATGCCCACCGCCGGGCGTGTGGTCGTGGACGGGGTGGACGTGAGCGCGTTGCAGGGCGATGCGCTGGCCGATTTCCGCCGCGCGGAGATCGGCTTCGTCTTCCAACTGTTCAACCTGGTGCCGATTCTCTCGGCGCTGGAGAACGTGATGCTGCCGCTGATCCCCTACCGCCGTCAATGCAAGTTCGACCTGGAGGCACGGGCGCGCGAGTTGTTGGACGGGGTAGGGCTGGCGGAGCGGGCCGGCCATCTGCCCTCGCAACTTTCGGGCGGGGAGCAGCAGCGGGTAGCGATTGCGCGGGCGCTGGTGAACGAGCCAGAGATCGTGCTGGTAGACGAGCCTACGGGCAACCTGGACACGCGGGCGGGCGACCAGGTGATGGAACTGCTGCGGCGGGTGTGCGACGAGATGGGACGCACGGTGGTGCTGGTGACGCACGGCCCGCGCGTGGCTGCCTTCGCCGATCGGGTCTACTTCCTCAAGGACGGGGCCATTGCGGACCAGACCCGCCTGGGCGGGGAGCGTAGCCTGGAGGCCGTCTGGCGGCGGTTGGGGCTCGGGTGAGCCTCGCGGCTTACTCAGGTTGGTGGCAAGGAGGGAAAATGAACGAATCCAGGACCCAGGTGCTGCTGTTGATGCTGATGGGGGTGGTCATCCCGTTGATGATCGCCATCGTGGGCCTCTTCGTCAGGATGAATCAGTTGCAGCGCGAGGTGCTGGCGGCGCTGGAGCCTTTGCAGGGGATGAGGGGGCCGCAGGGGTTGGAGATTGGGACGGAAGCGCCTGCTTTCACCCTGCCCGACGCAGCGGGCCAGATGGTTGCGCTGGGTGACTTTGCGGGGCAGAAGTTGCTGCTGACTTTCTCGTCTATCCAGTGTCCGCACTGTGCTGAGATGTATCCCCACCTGAAGGCATTTAGCCAGGAGGCGGACAGGATACAGGTGGTGATGATCTCGCGGGGCTCTGCCGACGAGAACTGGCAGTTGGTGGAGGAGCAAGGGTTTGGCTTCCCTGTCCTGACCTGGGACGATGCGGTGGCACAGGACTACCAGGTGCCGGGGACGCCCTTCTTCTACGTCATTGATGGGGAGGGCGTGATCGCCAACGCGGGCTTCGCCGGTACGCTGGAGCAACTGGAGGCGTTGGTGGAAGGCGGCGCGGAGTGAGGGAAGGAGGTGATGCAGCGCGCAAATGGAGAAAGGAGCATCTGACAAAGGGAACAGGAAACCTGTCAAATCCGATTCAGATAAGGAGGAACAAAAATGAACAAGCATGCTAGGATTGTGATGGGAGCGCTGGCGGTGATGCTGGTGGCGTCGTCCGTGTTAGCGGTGATGGCCTTCGTGGCACCGAATCCGGTCCGGGCAGCCCCCCTCAACCGATGGGATGGGATTGCTATGGAAGGGTCTGCTGGCAATGGAGGTGCTTTACTGGCGATCCTTGGGACCCGCCACATCTTGTGTGTACCGAATGGTGTCAGTCAGTGCCTGGTGGAGTTTGGAGATGTCTAGGTGATGAGTACTGCGGGTGGTACTGTCCATGAGGTGAATTGCCCACTTGATGTTAAGCGAGCACGACGCTAGAGCATGCGGTGGGATGCCACCTAGTGCAATTCGGCTGATCGGGGTCTATCGGGGCCAGCCCCGATAGATCCCGATGTTGTAGCCACCGGGCTCCGTCACTCTCGGAGAAAGCAATGCTGAAGCTCGTGTTGCAAAACTTGCGGGCGCGCCGGGAACGCGCGGCGCTGGTCGTGGCTGGTGCCACGCTCATCGCCGCGGCGTTCGCGCTGTTCGCCGCGGTCTCGTCGGCCGCCACCGTCACCGCCGACCAATCGCTGAGCCGCTACTGGCGCACCACCTACGACATCCTGGTGCGCCCGCCCGAGGACGTGACCGACATCGAACGCCTGTACGGGCTGGTGGAAGCCAACCATCTCAGCGGAATACCCGGTGGCATCACCTTCGAAGAGTACGAAGCCATCAAGAGCATCCCCGAGGTGGAAGTGGCTGCTCCCATCGCTATGCTGGGCTATGTGAGAAGGCACCCGCCGATAGTCGGGATCCGTGACCCACTGCCGGATGGAATCTACCGCGTTTCTGCTACCGCCACGATATGGGACGGTCATCAGCTGCTCACCGCTACCCTCCCGGGGCCGTACTATGCTTTCTATTATCAGGCTGTTGATCAAATTCCGCCGTGGGAAGAGCAGCTAAACAGGGAATTTGGTGAGGAATTGATCCGACTGCGGCTACTACCGGCAGGTAGCGCTGATTTCTTGGGCTTTCAGGTCAAAACGCCGTCCCTTAAGGATAAGATGCTGCTGACCGCGGTGGACCCGGAACAGGAGGCTCGCCTGGTGCACCTGGACCAGATGGTGGTGGAGGATGACTACCTGCCCACCGAGGCGCCGCCGCTCCTGGATCGTAGGGGCATTCCCATTGTGCCTGTGCTGCTGAACATACACGACTACGTCAGCGAGACGATCAGTATCCGCATCGAACAGGTGAATGTGTTTGACGGCGAGCCCACCCTGATGGACGGACTCCGGGCGATCTCAAGGCCGGAGGAGATCGAGAGTGCACCCCGCCAGGTGGTCTGGGAGGGGACGCTGCCTCTGCGCGGGGAGTGGCGCAACATCGCGCCCCGGGTGGAAGTTGCCGATGGGCAGGTGGAGATCGGCCCTGCCTGGACGCCCGAGTTCGCGGGGCCCATCTACGCGCCTGCCCCGGTGCAGTATCGTGTGCTCTCAGACCTACCAGAAGGGTTGCCCCGGGACCAACTGGTGCTGGAAGCCATTCCTGTAGGCATAACGCCGACCGAGGAGCGACACGAGAACGAGGATATGCTTCCCTCGAGCCTTATCGAACTTATGGATATGCTGAGGTGGAGACGATCTCCCGAATTGATCTTCCGCCGCCTGAAACCGCGATCCCAACAGGAAGTCCTCTTCAAAGCGCATGTTCAGGGTTTATTCGAGGTGGATGCACTGAAGGCATTGGACGGTGCCTCGCCCAACCGGGTGCCACTGGAGACCTATTTCCCCCCGCTGGTCACCCTCAAGTACGACGAGGCAGGCCGACCCGTCGAGCCGCCGGCCACCCTCCGCCCTACCCTCAACGCCGGGGGTTATCTGGTCTCTCCGCCCGACATGCTCATCACGCTTGACACCGCTCGCCATCTATTGACGGAAGGGTGTATTGAGTGGGTGCCTATGGAAGAGTGGCCATACTTTCAAGTGGAACATGTCGAGTGCCCACCGCTGCGAGAGGATCTCATCTCGGCCATCCGCGTGCGGGTCGGTGGCATCTCCGAACTGACGCCCCAGGCCCAGGCGCGCATCGAGGAGGTGGCCCAGCGCATCGTCGAGTTGACCGGCCTGCACGTGGACATCATGGTGGGTTCCTCGCCGCAGCCGGTGCTGGTGCACATCCCCGGCTACGGGGAGGTGCCGGGGCTGGGGTACGTGGAGGAGATGTGGGTCAAGAAGGGAGTGACGACGCAGGTGACCACAGGGATGAACCGCGCCGACGGGCTGCTCTTCGGCGTGATGCTCGTGGCCTGCTTGCTGTTCCTCTTCGACGCCAACTACGTCTCGCTGCTGGGCCGGCTGCCCGAATTTGGCCTCATGCGGGCGCTCGGTTGGCGCAGCCGCACGTTGTTTGGCCTGGTGCTGGGGGAGGCGCCGGTGCTGGGGCTGCTCAGCGGGGCGCTGGGTGCCCTGGTCGCAGTGGGAATCGTGTGGGCCTTCGCCCTGGCGATACCGGTGGGGCGCATTGCGCTCCTGGCCCCACTAGGGGGCGGCGTCTTCCTGCTGGGCGCGCTGCTGCCGGCCTGGTGGGCGGCTCGCGTCCCGCCCATCTCTGTGATCAGCGCCGGCGAGACGGAGGCGGGCCGCCGGGTGCCCGGCGGAGCGAGCGTGTTGGGCTACGCTGTGGGCGGGGTGCTGCGGCGACCGGCGCGCACGGTGGCCACGCTGGCCGGGCTGGCGCTGACGGGACTGGGTGGCATGCTGTACGGCACGCTGTTGGGGGCCTGGATCCGCACCCAGGTGCGGCCCTATCACTTGACGATGGGGGCCGTGGCGCTGCTGGCGGCGGCGCTGGGAGTGGCCGAACTGATGTTGCTCAACGTCACCCAGCGGCGGCGGGAGATCGGGCTGCTGGTCGCCCTGGGCTGGCGGCGGGAGGACCTGTTCCGTGTATTTCTGACGGAGAGTGGCCTGATCGGGCTGGCTGGCGGGCTGCTGGGGACGGCGCTCGCGATCTTGCTGTACCGCTTCTCGTATGGCCCGCTTCCTGGGGATGTAACCACCTGGCTGCACGTCGTCGGAGTGGGGATTACACTGCCTCTGCTAGCGACGGTGCTGGCTACACTCTACCCCGCCCTCCGGGCCGCGCGCTTGCTTCCGCTAGATGCTTTGCGAGGCGAGGAGCGGTTGTCGCCCGCGGGTGCGCTGAGCCGCACGATGGCCTGGTTGGGGTTGACTGGAGCGGTGAGCGTGGGACTGGTCATCGCCCTCGCCTGGGCGTTGGGTGGTCACCCCGCCCCTCCGCCGCTACCGGTGGCCGGGATTCCCCCACCGGCGCCGACAGCGACACCGCTCTCGTTGCCTCCACCTCCACCTGCTCCCACACCCACGCCGGTCGTGGTGGCCGAGTTGCCCCGCTACCAGCTGGATCTGATAGCCGACGTGGCCGGGAGGCGACTCGTGGGACAGGAGCACATCACGTTCACCAACCGGACCGGAAGCTCCCTGGACACGCTGGCTTTGCGCCTCTATCCCAACCGCCCCGTTTGGACGCCCCAGGGTACGCAACAAGAGACCCTGCTGCGCGTGGTGCAGGCCCGCGTGGATGGACGGCCGGTAAGCGTGACGCTCACCGCCTCAGATACCGCTGCCCTGCTCCCATTGGATAGCCCTCTGGCCCTAGGCGAGCGGGTGGCGGTGGACCTGGCCTTCGAACTCCAAGTGCCCCAACCCGCCGATCTTCCATCAGACGTTTGGACCCTCAGTTCGTTCTTCCCGATGTTGGCCGTTCACGAGGAGGGCGGCTGGCGGCTGGACGTCTGTGCCTTCTGCGGCGATGTCGTCTACAGCGAGAGTGCCCTATATGAATTCACGGTGACCGCCCCGGCCGGCTGGGTGATCGCGGCGACCGGCGAGGAGGTGGAGACCAGCCGGAATCCTGATGGCACGCTCACCCATGCCTACGAGGCTAGCCCGGTGCGGGACCTGGCCCTGGCATTGAGCCCAGCGTTTCACGTCTGGAGCCAAAGGGCCAATGGCGTTGTAGTCTCCGTCTATTCCCTGTCCGACGATCCCCAGGCCGGGGAGATCCTGGCCATCGCGACCGAGGCATTTAGCCTCTTCAGCAAGCGCTTCGGCGTCTACCCTTATTCCGCGCTCCGCTTGGTGGCCTTCCCTAGTGCGGGGGTTGCGGGCATGGAGTACCCCGGCTTGATCTATCTCTCCTACCGGCCCGGCGACGCCCGACTCGCCCCAGTCATCGCACACGAGGTATCCCACCAGTGGTGGTACGGGGTGGTGGGGAACGACGTGTTCAACGAGCCCTGGCTGGACGAGGCGCTGGCTCAATACTCCACCATGCTCTATCTGGAGGAGGCAGAGGGCGCGGAAGCGGCGCGGCAACATCTGCGAGAATACGAGGATGAGCGGACACGGCTGCGCGTGCTCGAAGGGTACGACCCGCCAGTGGGCAGCCCGGTGTGGAAGTTCGCTCCCCCCAAGCTCGAGCGCTACTTTGACATCGTGTACGGCAAGGGGGGCCTGTTTATGGACGCGCTACGCCAAGAGATCGGAGACGAGGTGTTCTTCAAGGGATGGCGCACGTATTACGAACGACACCGGTTTGGCGTGGCCACCGGTCAGGGGTTCCTGGAGGCCATGCAGCAGGCGGCAGGGCGGGATCTGAGGCCATTCTTCGAAGAATGGGTCGGACGTCCTGACGCAGGTGAGAACTGACCGGATGGCGGCCGCAATAGAGGTAACGCTGTTGGCACACAGCCCGCGCGTCGCCGCCTTCGCCGATCGGGTCTACTTCCTCAAGGATGGGGCCATCGTGGACCAGGCTAATCTGGGCGGGAAGCGGAGTTTGGAGGCCGCCTAGCGGCGGCTGGGCATAGTGTGAGGCAGGAGGAAGAAGATGAGCGAGAGCCGGACACAGGTGCTGCTGTTGATGTTGATGGGTGTGGTCATTCTGTTGATGGTGGCCATCGCAGGTGGTGATGATCTCCCACGCTACAGTGGAGGAGAACCGGCAATTGATGGAGGAACAGGGATTCGACTTTCCGGTCCTGACCTGGGACGACGGGGTATTCGAGGACTGCCATGTCCCGGGGACGCCCTTCTTCTACACCATTGATGGGGACGGAGTGATCGCCAACGCGGGCTTTGCCGATACGCTGGAGCAACTGGAGGCGTTGGTGGCGGATAGCAAGGAGTGAGAGCAGGAGGTGGTAGTATGCACGAATGAGGTGGCGAAGTGTCTGCTGAGATGACCGAGAAATCCAAGTGGAAGGGAGGTGAAAAGCGATGAAGCGGCAAAAGTGGCTGACGGGCATCCTGGCGGTAATGCTGCAGAACCGAGTTGGCTGGCAAGCCCTGTTGCCCGGTCCCCAAAGGGCTTGCCGGCCCTTCTTCGAAAGGGAGTCAAGAATGCTACCCTTCATCTGGCGCTCTCTGCGCGGGCGCGGCGTGCGCAGCCTGCTGTTGCTCCTTGGCGTGCTGGTCGTGAGTGGGGCCTTCGGCCTGCTGACCTCCGCCGCCGAGACCGTCCAGATCACAGTGGATCAGGACCTGGCAGCCTACTGGCGCACCAGTTACGACATCTTGGTGCGCCCCCAGGGATACCGCTCGGCTATCGAGAAGAAATACGGCCTGGTGCAGGCCAACCACCTCAGCGGCATCCGTGGCGGTATCACCTTCAAGCAGTATGAGGCCATCAGAAGCATCCCTGAGGTCGAAGTGGCAGCGCCAATAGCCATGCTCTCATACTTCGATCTGAAAATCCGATTTGCACCCTGGCTGAACCTGGAGCGCAAAGAGTTGATCGACGAACCCGGTGTTTACTCTGAAAGAATTACCGTCACGGAGACGGATAATGTACGCCAATACGGGACGGTCTGGCAAGAATACTATTATGTCGGTGCACAAGAGGCTGAGCGCTCCGTGGAGGAATTGCAGCGTCTCTATGCCCAAGGCTTGAACGTATGGGCACTGGATGGAGATTATCCCTCCGCATTAGGCTCCACCTACAGATTCCCAGTTTTGATGGCGGCCATTGATCCTGAACAAGAGAGCAAACTGGTGGGGTTGGATTCGACTATCGTACAAGGAACCTATTTTACCAGTGCTGACACGGTTCAGAAAACCCGCAGCACTTTTGTCGGGATGGATGAGAGTATTTACAGCTACATCTTCCCTATCATCCTTAACGCTCATACCTATGTTCAAGCGGAAATCCAGAGGGACGTATGGCGCATCGAATTGCCAGCCGAAAGCGAAACCCTTGAAGATATACTGAGACGAGGAGGAGCTGACTACCTGGCTACACTGCCATCCCACTCACAGAGCAGCTTCACCATTTCCAACAAGGAGGTGTTTCGTTGGTTGCCATTGAGTTGGGATAGGCTTTCCTTTCAATCATTGAGGACCGATGAGTGGCTGGGTTTCGCATACTTTACCAGCCCACCTTCAGGAATTCAGTACGTGGAAAAGGATGTTCCCTGGGCTCCATCGAGATTGGTTCTCGAGGCGGTGCCATTAGGAAAGGCCAGCTGCCAAGGGTCGAATACCAGTTGCACGCCTCAAGTTTGCTTCAGAACCGTCACCAGACAGGAGATAAGGGATTCGCCAGCCCAGATTGGCGGGGAGCTTATAGGTGTTTTCGACATCGAGAAGTTATTCCCCTTGTCCAACGAGCTTGTCTATGTACCCGTGGAGACCTACTATCCTCCCTTGGTCACATTGCGCTACGATGAGAACGGCAACTTGGTAGACCCGCCAGTGGTCATCCACCCTACGTTCCACCCCGAAAGCTATATCCAGCGCCCTCCTTTGGTTCTAACCACGCTTGAGGCAGCCAGGCTGTTCAACCCGGTGGACCCGATCAGCGCGGTGCGGGTGCGGGTAGGGGGCATTGACCGCTACAGTCCGGAGGCCCAGGCGCGGATCGAGGCCATCGCCGCTGAGATCGTGGCCCGCACCGGCTTACAGGTAGATGTGGTGGTCGGCTCTTCCCCTCGCCCCGTGCTGGTGCACATCCCCGGCTATGAGGACGCGCCCCCGCTGGGCTACGTGGAGGAGCAGTGGATTCAGAAGGGGGTCAACCTGACCATCGGCCGCCAGGTCAAGCGGGGCAACCTGTTGCTGTTCGGCGTGATGCTGGTCGCCTGCAGCCTCTACATCCTGAACACGGCGCTGATGAGCGTGCTGGGACGGCGGCGCGAGGTGGCGCTGCAGAAGGCGCTGGGCTGGCGCTCGTCCACCGTGTTCCGCTCGCTGCTGGTCGAGGCAGCGCTGGTAGGGCTGGTTGCTGGCGTGCTGGGGCTCCTGCTGGCGGTGGGAGTGGCGGCCCTCCTGGGATTGCATCTGCCGTTGGCCAACGCGGCGCTGATCCTGCCGGTGGGGCTGGAGCTGTGCCTGGTGGGGACGGTGGTGCCGGCCCTGTTGGCGGCGCGCACCCCGCCAGCTACGATGTTGCAACGCGGCGATGTGACAGGCGGGGCGTTGCCGTCTGGGCGGCCGGGTCTGGGTACCTACGTCCTGCGGGGGCTGTGGCGTCGCCGGGGGCGGCTGTGGTTGGCGCTGGCGGCGATGGCAGTGGCCGGTGGGCTGGTGACGCTCTTCGGCGTGGCAACGCTGGGGACGCGGGGCTACCTGAGCGGGACGCTGCTGGGGGAGGTTCTGTTGCTGCACATCGAGGGCTATCACTACGGGATGGCAGCGGTCGCGTTGGGAGTGGCGGCGTTGGCGGTCGCCGATGCGTTGATCGATGAGGTGCTGACCCGGCGGCGGGAGATCGGGGTGCTGAAGGCGGTGGGCTGGCGGGACCGGCAGGTGGCTGGCCTCTTCGTGCGCGAGGGATTGCTGTTGGGACTGGCTGGCGGGGTGTTGGGCTGGCCAGTCGGGTTGGCGGCTTACGGGCTGCTATACCGGGGGCTGCCCGCGAAGGTGTGGTGGGTTGCGCTGCCCGCGCTGGGCGTGCCGGTACTGGTGGGGGCAGTGGCAGCATGGTATCCCGCTCGTCAGGCTGCCCATGTGCCCCCGGCGGAGGCGGTGCGATATGAGTGAGCAAAGCGGTGCTGGCAACCCCTCCCCCAACCCGTATGTTGACCATCCGACGTAACCCCGACGAACAGGTCCCTTTCCCTGCGCTCACCCTGGCGGAATGGCGGCGTGGCCCGGTGGAATGTCTCCATGGACCGCCAGCGGCGCACCAGCCAGCGCGGTAGCCGCCCCCAGAACGAGCCTGGCCCCGAAAGTTGGCTGGAGTGACATGCTCCTGCCCGTTGCTTGACCTCGTAGTAGGCGCTGATGTCTATTCGTGTGGTGACCGGCAGTTCGTGTGCGAGCACGGCCCGCAGGTTGATGTCCTGGTTCTTGCCCAGCGCCGCCGGGTTCACGCCGAAAAGCGGCATCAACCGCACGGCCCAGCGCAGGGTGGTTCGCGGGAAGGTGGTGAAGTAGAGTTTCTGCGGGCGTTCGCCGTCCGGCAGCCGCTCGTACGCGGCAACGGTGGCGCGGTGCATGGCGATGTGATCGGGGTGGCCGTAGCCGCCGAAGGGGTCGAAGGTGAGCACCACCTGGGGCCGCAGGCGACGCATCAGGTCGGCGACTTGGCCGATCAGCGTATCCGGGTCGGCCTGCACGAGGGCGCGGGGATGCAGGTTGGCTGGGGAGCCAGCCATCCCCGAATCGCGATAGCCGAGCAGGTGCACTTCCGTCAGCCCCAGGATGTCCGCTGCGCAGCGCAGTTCCTGCTCGCGCTGGCAGGCCAGGTCTCCGCATCCGTCCGGTTCAGGTGTGTCGCTCTCGCCCGCTTCGCCCAGGGTCGCGCAGATGAGGTGCACGGCCACGCCTTCGGCGGCGTACTTTGCCAGTGTGCCGCCGGGGCCGAATGATTCGTCGTCTGGATGGGCGAAGACGGCAAGTAATGTTCTGGACATAGTTTCAAAGCGTGTTGCGTATTCCGTCACGTAGCACGCAACACGCAATACTGTCTCTATGCCAAACGTTGATCACAGTGCCGATAGTAGCCACAGCCTCGGCAGCGTTGGGGTTCGTCGTGGCTACGGGGTGCGTCTCCTTCTGCCAGGTCGTCCCTCATACAGTCCAGCGTCGCCAGCAACTCGCCTTCCAATTCGGGTGTGTAGTCCACCTCGAAAGCGCGATCGGCGTACTTGACGATGCCGTAGGGAGGCCGCCTGCGGTAACACTCCTCGACCAGCAGGCAGTATGCTGCCAGTTGCAAGAGATGCGAGGGGTGGGGTCGGGTCGGGGCGCGAGAGGATTTGACCTCGACGGGGATGATGTCGGCCCCGTCGGCCACCAGGTAGTCGGGCTTGCCGGTGAGGAGTAAGTCGCGTGAGAAGAGGGGACGCTCCAGCCGGCCCCACCCGTCTGTATCAGTGTAGACCACGCGGCCCTGTGGCAGCCCGCTGCGAGCTCGCCCACGCTGCGCCAGCCAGAGCAGCAGCAGGCCCAACGCCAGGAGTATAAAGGACCACTTCGCCATCACTAACCAACCAACTAACTAACCAACTAACTAACCAACCAACCAACCACACAACCCCGACCACTGCCGCCAGCAGCAGCACGGCGTACGCCAGACGGCTCAACCAGAGCGATCGTTTAACCCCTCGCCCGTGGCGCAGGTGGGTGGATTCTCCCGCTGCCATCTCCCTTTGGTGGGACGAGGGCAGTTCCCGCACGCTCCCCAGCCACCAGGCGCGGGCGCAGTAGACGTACTGCCCGATCTCGCTGGCGCGGATAATTCGCTCACGCCGTTGATTCACTCCCAATGCGCTCCTCGAAGTTGCGCAGGGCGCGGATCAGGCGGTCCTGGCGCAGGCTATTGGTCAAGTCGCCGCGTGTGCGCTCCAGCACGCTACGCAATTGGTCCACGCGGCGGCGCAACCCGCCGGTGATGGCGTCGGCGAAGTCGAAGGTGACCAACACGTCGTAGACTTCATCCATCGCTTCCAGCAGCCGTTCGGCCTCGGTTGTGTTGCCGCGCCGCAGTTCGTCCAGGCAGCGGCGACGCATCTCGCTGGCCGCTTCGCACAACCCATTCAGATAGGCAGGGTAAGCTACCTCAAGTAGTTCCGGCTCCGGGACAGGAGCACCTCTGGCCAACGCCAGAGTGGCGTGCGCCTCGACCAGTTCCTTGAGCGCGTCCTGGGTGTACCCGGCGTACAGCAGGTCGGGGTAGGGCACAAGGGATTCCCGGATTTCATCGGCGACCGCGTCGGCTTGGGCTAACAGTTCGTGGGCTGTATCCCATTCGTCGCGGTGGCTGGCGCGGATGGCGGTTGCGCACAATCGGATCAACTCGCGGGAGCGGCGCAGCGCCTCGTCGCGGACATCGTTGCGGGCCTCGAAGTCAGCTCGAATGCGTTCAGATATCGTCTCCAGATGGTTCACGTTGCGCTCCAGTGGAAGAATTACGATGTCGGAGGTTCCGGCGGTTTGACAGCGCCGAAGAACTGCCGAGCCAGCTCGTCGCCGCCGGAGGGCATTTTGATCTCGCCAAACTGTGCCTCATACTTCTCCAGGTTTTCGCCCAGCGCCCGCAACAGAAGTTTGGCGTGCATTGGGGTGGTGATAATGCGCGCGTAGACCTTGGCCTTGGGGGTGTTGGGCAGCACGCGGGCGAAGTCAATGATGATCTCGGAAGCCGAATGGGTGATCAGGGCAAAATTGGCGTAGATGGCGTCCAGGTTGGATGGGACTTCGATGTTGACCTGCATCTGGCGGCGGCGTGGAGTTTTCATAAAGGGTACCTCCTCAATGACGACACGGATTCCAGGGCAGTAACGGATCGCCGCGTCCTCGTCTCTATCTTGGCAGTGCTCCGCCCCATCAGAAGGGAAGGGCTGTCAAAATCGGGACGAACAAAGGTAGACCGCCGCTACAGAAGCGGCGGTCGAGGCCATCCCGCGTGGCCTGTTTTCTGCCTCAGGCCATGTGGTGGTGAAATGGTGCACCTATCAGGGGTGGCCTAGAAGGGAATTTCTTCCTCTTCCTCGACAGGGGGCTCCTCGGGCACGCTGGGTATCTCCGGGGGCGCCTCGCCACGCCTACCCAGGAATTTGACGGTCAGCGCGGTGACCTCATACTGAGCACCGTAGGAACCGTCATTGCGCTGATAGACACGCGGGCCACCGGTGGCCGAGTCAGGCCGCAGCCGGCCCTCGACCAGGACCTGTCGTCCCTTTTCGAGGTACTCGTTGCAGACCTCGGCCATGCGCCGCCAAGCGGTGACGCGGAACCAGACCGTCTCCTCGCCCTGAGTGCCATCGGGGCGATTCCAGCGCCGGTTGGTTGCGACAGAGAAGTTGGTGACGGGTGTTCCATCGGGAGTATAGCGCATTTCTGGATCCCGCCCCAGATTACCGACGATGGTAATTTTGTGGTACATTATGCCCTCCTTTCTTTGTCAATGGCTACCGCTAAGCACCTTACTATCTTACCCCGAAAATCCTATAAAGTCAAAGAGGCCGCTCTCGTTCGTTGGCGCATCGGCGAGTTGCTTGCGCGAGCAATCCGTCTGCGGTATAATGTGCTTCTGGCAGAACCGGATAGGAGGCTGGTGAGATATGCCATTGTACGAATATCAATGCCAGGCTTGTGGTGTGCGATTCGAACGCTGGCAGCACGTGAACGACGAGCCTGTGAAAGTTTGCCCGGAGTGCGGAGGCGAGGTGCATCGTCTGATTCAACCTGTCGGGGTCATTTTCAAGGGCTCAGGTTTCTACGTCACCGATAACCGGGGTAAGTCATCCACTTCGCAGCCGGGTAGCACCAAAAAGAAGTCGAAGAACTCCAAGGAAAGCGAGTTCACTGACGATAGCGGCGAGAAGAGCGAGTAGCCGATTTTGCATACGAATTTCGTTTACACGGGCGGGCGTGACTGCAGCAGCCATGCCCGTCGTTGCGTAGAGCTGATGGAGGCCCTGTGCCTCGCTGGCCCCATCATAGTTGGAATCCCCCGCTAGCACGGATGATCTTCTGGCTGTAGTCGGTCACATGGGTGAGCAGTTTCTCCTTCAACTCGCGCCATTCATCTGAGGCGAGGGCATGTTGTAGGCCCTCCAGGTCTTCCACAATGCCGCCTGTGAGGATCTGCGGACGCTCACCGTACTGAGTGTACCAGGCGTCAGTGGGGCGAACCCCAAGTTTCATCAGCCCCGGCCCGAACTCCTTTACGTAGAACTCAAAGTACTCTTCTTCGCGGCCTGGTCGGATGTTCCATGACATCAAAATTTTGAACATTCCCGCTCCTCGTTAGCGGTCCTTGTACGTGCGGTAAGAAGCTGGCCGGTACAACTATGGGCATCCCAGTGAAGTCATCCTCTCCTTGGCCTGGTCCAGCCAAACCGGTGGCGGACCCAGGGTCAGGAAATGGCCGTACGTCTCGCAGGCGCTCTCCGCATCACCGCTCTGAGCATAAGCCTCTCCCAGCGCGTAATATGCCTCCGGCGAATCCGGCATCTGCTCAATAGCCCGTTGCAGCACCTCAATAGCGCTTACGTAATTTGCCCGGATAATGTAGATGTTCCCCATGCCGATGAGTGCCTCGGGCATATTCTCGTTTAGCTCCAGTGCAGTCTCGAACTCAGCGATGGCCTGCTCCAGAAGTTGTGGGTCTGGCGGGGCCATCGCATTGTCCGCTGGAAGCGCAAGATTGAAATAAACTGCACCGAGTTGGTAGTGAGTATAAGGATCATCGGGGTCCAGCCTCAGGGCGACCTGGAACGCAGCGATAGCCTTGTCGGGCTTCTGCAATTGGAAGTAGGTGACACCCAGGTTGTGATGCGCGGCGGCATTGTCGGGATCGAGCGCTACCACCGTGCGAAACTCGTCCTCCGCCTTCAGCAGGCCGCCGGTCCGGTTGTAAGCCTGCCCCAGCAAGAAGTGGGCCTCACTGTCGCCTGGGTCTGCCTCGATTGCGGCCTGCAGGTCAGTGATGGCTGCGTCGTACTCGCCTGCCTCCAGGTGGGCGCGGCCCGACTCCAGCAGATCGCCCGGACCTGTAGTTTCGCTCCTACGGGTGATCATCTGGCGGGCGATCAGGGCCAGCGCGAGTAGTGCAACAACAAGCACTGCGATGATGAGCAGATGGGACTTCCGCATCTTATCCCCCATTTCGTTGCCTGGGTTCCAAGACGACGACCTGAGTTTCTTCTGACAGGTTGGTCCGGCTGACCTTGAGCACTTCCTGGCTCTCCACCTTCTCTAAACCCATCTCCTTCAAGAAGCGATTCAAGGTACCAAGACTGACCTTCAGTCCCTGAACCTTATAGTACATCGGGATGACTAGACTGGGCTCGAAGAGGCTGATGACCTCGGAGGCCCGAGCTGGGGTAAGGCTCCCACCACCACCCACGGGCACGAGCAGGATATTCACGGTGCCCAGGTCTTCCACCTGGGATTGAGTGGGCACGTGCCCCAACTGCCCCAGGTGACACACGGTCAGGCCGTCGAAGTCAAAGGTGAAGACGGTATTCAGACCACGCGATACCCCACGCTTGCCGTCGGCAAAGGTGGAGCTGCCGGTGATGAACACGCCACCGATTTCATACTCGCCGGGGCCATCAAGCAGTTTGAAAGGCCCCCGCACGCCCTTTGTGTAGCGACACCGGGGGTCATCGTGGCTTACGGTGACGATGTCGGCGCGGGAGCGGGGGTACTCGAGACCCACATCAGGCGGATAAGGGTCGGTCACAATGGTCGCCAGACCCCGCTCGCTCAGTCGAAAGCAAGTTTGTCCATACCAGGCGATTTCCATGGCGCAAAACGTGAAGGTGTAAGGCCTCAGCGTGTCACGAGGCTCAGCACGGTGGTCAGGACTCCCAGGAAAGCCACCGCTGCCAGTGTCCAGTTGCGGAAGCGGACGTTCATCTCATCCAGACGTGTCTCCAGGCGATCAAAGCGCTGGTCTACCTGGGCGAAGCGCCGGTCTACCTGGGCGAAGCGCTGGTCTACCTGGGCGAAGCGCTGGTCTACCTGGGCGAAGCGCTGGTCCACATAGAGCCGCAGTTCCTGGATGCGGCGCTCGAGTTGCTCGGCGGTTTCCTCGATGCGGCGGTTGAGTTGCTCGGCGGTTTCTTCGATGCGGCGACCGTTGTACTCGATGGCCTCTTCCAATCGCCGGATCTCGCTGCCGACGAATTGTTCATAGTAGGGAGGCACGCGCTCCCGTTCACGACGCATCGAAGCCAGCAGTGCCTCTTCCAGACGAGGATAAAGCCGCTCTTGCAATAGGTTCAGTGTAGCTTCATCTATCGGTGCTGCAAGCTGGGACATGGGGACCTCCTGACTGGGTGATTACAGCGTACAGATTATACTGTGAAATTAGATTCAGGGCAATATCTGCCACTGTTGGGTGAGGGCCACCTGTGCGGCATATTCGGCCACCTGGCGCTCGATCTCCACCTCGTCCCAGCCCAGGCGGGGAGCCATCAGTTCGGCTACGGCGCGGGCTCGCTCCAACCCTCCCTCTCGCGTCTCGTAGATCACGTGGGTGCGGCGGATGAGCACGTCGCATAGCGTCAGCGCCATCTCGTGCTGCACGGCGTAGAGGGGTTCCGCCATCAGGTAGGGCAGCCCTGGCACGATACATTCCCCCAGGCTGGGATTCTCCTCCGCGTAGGCCATCACCCATGCAGCATCGGAGCCGTAGGTGTCTACCAGGTGTCTGCCCACCGGTTCGTCCACACCGCTCGCTCGCACATGCTCAATCTGTGCTCCCTCCAGCGGCTCTCTGGTGCGGCACTCCGATTGAGCGTGGACGCCGAATTTCTCTGCCAGCTTCTTCTGGACGCGGTCGGTCAGTTGTTGGCCCATCAGCCGGTGAGTGGTCAGCTTACCGCCAGCGACGGTGATGAGGCCAGAGGGACTCTCCACGATTTCGTGTTCGCGGGAGAGGGCATAGGTGCCACCGGGGGCGAAGATGAGCGGGCGCAGGCCGGCGAAGGCGCTGATGATGTCGTTGTGCCCGATCTGCGCGCCGGGAAATGTATGCTGTACTGCTTCCAGCAGGTATTCAACGTCGTCGAGGCCTGCGGCAGGGTTGTCCAGGCTGCCCTCGTAATCGGTATCGGTGGTGCCGATGAGGGCGAAGTCACCCCAGGGGATGAGGAAGACGTGACGCCCATCGCGAGGGGCATCGAAGGCGATAGCGTGCTGGCTGCGCAGCCGCGCCCGGTGAATGACCAGGTGGATGCCCTTGGTCGGGCGGATCATCGGTCCGCTGCATTGCCTATCCAGTTCGCGCATGCCGTCCACCCAGACTCCGGCGGCGTTGACGACGACCTTGGCCCGGACCTCGATCTCTCGCCCGTTGAGTTCATCCACGACATGAGCGCCGGCGATGCGCCCTCCCGTTTTCATCAGCCCGGCCACGCGGGCGTGGTTGACCATCACCGCGCCGTGGAGATGGGCGGACTTGGCGGTCGTCAGCGTCAAGCGTGCATCGTCGGTCTGGGCATCGTAGAAGCGGGCCGCGCCGAGCAACCCCCGTCCGGCGACCAGCGGTTCACGCCGTTGTACCTCCGGCGGGCGCAGCCAGCGATGGCGCTGGACGTTGCGGAAGAGTCCCAGCGCGTCGTACAACGTCAGCCCGGCCCGCAGTTTCCAGGGGGCCGGCTTCTGCCCGCGGTAAAGCGGGTACAGGAAGGGAATCGGGCGTACCAGCCGGGGAGCGATCTTGCACATCATGCGCCGCTCACAGCACGCTTCGAACACCGATTTGAATTGGTAATACTCCAGGTAGCGGATACCGCCATGGATGAGCCGTGTGGAGCGACTGCTGGTGCCGATACCAAAGTCACCCTTCTCGACCAGGGCAGTGTGGAAGCCGCGTAAGCCAGCATCGCGTGCCGCCGCCACGCCAGTGATGCCGCCGCCGATGATCAGCAGGTCGAACTCCTGCTGGGCCAGATGATCTACGTTCTCCTGGCGGGCAGCGGCAGAGAAAGGGCGGGTTGGGGAAACTTCAGCCATGCCCGTCCTCTTCCTTCCCTCCCTGACTAGCGGAGCAGGATGCCGGGGTTCAGGGTGCTGGTTGGATCAAATGTCTGCTTAAGTGTCCGCAGCACTTTCATGCCCAATAGGCCAATCTCTTCCTCAAGCCAGGGAGCGTGGTCGCGGCCTATGCCGTGATGATGGGTCAGCGTACCGCCAGCGGCTATGATTGCGTCAGTGGTGGCCCACTTGACCTCCTGCCACTGGGCCTGTCTCACCAGTGGATCGGGGTCATCCACCTGGCGGCCCAGGAATGTTGCGTAGAGCGAAGCGCCGTGTTCGTAGGCGTGGGAGATGTGGGTCATCACGCAGCCTGGACCGCCGTCGGTAGCAGAGATGGTTGCCTTCATCGCGCTGACCATCGCCTCATAAAGGTGCATCAGGTTCGACCAGGTAGTGGCCGTCTCCAGCGTGTCCACCAGGACGGAGTGACCGAGAAGCGTATCGCGCAAGTAGGGGTGAGTGTAGCGATCACGCATCCACGCTCGCCCCACCGCTCGCCCCAACGAGAGTCCTCCGTGGTCGCCACATACTTCCAGTGCCAAGTCCCACTGCTGGGCGACCCATTTGGCATCTCCATCGAAGCCTAAGAGCAGTAGGACACTGCCAGCGGTCAGGTCATATCCTCGCGCACTCAGGAACTGCTCGACCACGTGGTCGGCCAGGCGGCGCAGACCGTGGTGCTCGTGGCTCATCACAGCTTGGGCGGCGGTCTCGGGCGCGTCGGACAGACGGATGATGGCCGGGCGCAGAGGCCGACTCTGCATCAGGTCACGGAAGGCGGCGATGCCGTCCTCCAGGTTGTGGAAAAGGATACCCCGGTAGTCCTGCACCGCCGGCAGGGGATGGACACGCATTGTGGCCTCGGTGATGACGCCGTAGGTACCCTCAGAGCCGATGAGCAGTTGCAGCAGGCTGGGACCCGCAGCGGTGGCTGGCGTGTCCTTCGTCTCGATGATGCCAACCGGCGTGACGACCCGCATGGCCTGGGTTAGTGCCTCGATCTTGCCGTAGCCAATGGAGTTCTGACCGGCCGAGCGGGTGGCGATCCAGCCGCCGAGAGTGGAGAACTCGAAGGACTGGGGGAAGTGGCCTAGCGTGAAGCCGCGTGCATTCAGTTGCGCCTCCACCTCCGGGCCGGTCGCGCCGGCCTGGATGCGGGCTGTGCGTGAGACCGGGTCCACCGAAAGCACGCGATCTAGCTGAGCCAGGTCGAGGGTGATGGTGAAGCTTTCGCCGGGATCCGGCTCAACACCGCCCAGGACGGAACTGCCCCCGCCGAAGGGGATGACGGCGACGTCGCGGTCGGCGGCCCATGCTATCAGGGAGGCGACCTGTCCCTGATCAGCGGGATAGACGACAGCATCGGGAGGATTGGGGATGTAACCAGCGCGGGTGCGGATCAGGTCGCGGTACGACTTGCCGTAGGCGTGCTCAACGCGAGATAGTTTGTCGGTGCGTACCGCTTCCTCGCCCAGCAGTTTGCGCAGGGATGAGAGCATCGGGTCGTCCAGGCGCGGCGGTCGCAGTGAAATCTCTTCCAGAGAGACAGGCGGCGTCTCGCGCTCAATCGCCTCGTCGGGCAGTGCGAGCCATTCCTGGAGCGTGGGCCAGAAGGCCGGGCGGCCCTCCAGTGGGAAGTCCTGATCGAGCGTGCCCCATCCCCACCAGCGCAGATTTGGAATATCCATAGTTTTCAGTCCTCAGCCCCAAGCCCGAAGTTCACAGTCTCTCCCCGTTCTATTTTACCGTCGTGCAAAAGGGGTGTCAAACAGCTACATCTGTGAATCAACGCCCGCAGCCCGTATGCGGCTGTGGGCGTTGGCTGTGGGGTGGTTTCTTGGAAACTGCTGCGGTCTCTTCATAGGTTTAGAAGGATCAGTGGCAGGTAGATTCGATGCCCTCCAACGAGTACCGTGCTGCTGTTGTTATTGGTGTCCTCTTCTATGCCGTCGCTGCTGATAGAGGCTGTGTTCCAGATAGCGAAGCCGGTAATCGGCATCGTATGGCTGATTGTGCCGTAAACGGTGATCGCCCCTGAGGCACTGGCCGCCAGGTCCGGCAGCTCCCATACGTAGGATATGACACCGGTAGCCGTTATGCCTGCCAGCGAGGTCTCAAAGGTTGGCGTCAGGATGTCGGTTGAAAGTGTGTCGGTGACGACCACTCCCGTCGCCGTTGCCCCGCCGATGTTCTCAATCGAGAGGGTGAAGGTGACGGGATCGCCGGGAGCGAGATTCAGCCCTTCTCCCAGCACGCGCTTCAGGATGCGCAGGTCCGCATCGCCGATGGTCCAACCCATATCTTTGAACATGCCGAGCATGACCGGGCCTGGGTTGTGTTCCGACGAGCCGGGGCCCAGGGAGTAGGTCATCAGTGCGTTCTCCGTCCCGCTGAAGCTCTCGTCGAGGTGAGAGTAACTGGAACTTGGTTTCCAGGGATTGGGCGCATACAGCTCGACCCTGGAGCCACCGTTTGCGGCATTGGCGTGGGTGCCATCAAAAAAGACGTTCGTGCTGACTAGAGCGCTCCCTAATGCGGTAGAGTGATTGGTAAAGGCAATCAGACTGGTGCCACTATTGTCTTCAGTGAAACGATCATAAATGTAGGGGTAGGCTGTACCATATCCCCAGCAACCGACGCCAGCCGTGCCGTTACACTCAGGGTAACCTGCACCATCGTCGTAGTTCATAGAGCCGGCAAATCCCAGACCGTGGCCGAGTTCGTGGAGTACCACGGATGCAAAGTCCACTTGCGTTCCAGGCGTATTGCCATCGGTGCCATAGTACCAGTCAAAGGTACTGCTGAAATTGGCGAGTATTTCGGAATCGGCATCATTGCCGTCACCGTCCCAATCATAGAGATCACTATCGTTGAGATCGCTATTGGACAGGGTGTTAGCCAATGCCACCTGATACCACGTATTAGCATACGGAGCATTGGGAAAGTCATGATGGGGCGACCTCGCTCTGGCCGAGCCGAGGACACCTGATCCCAGATCAGATCGCCAGCAGGCGTCAATGACAATCGTCTGGCTCGAATTAAGCGTCGAAGCCCAAATGCTGACGGCGTACTGGAATGCATCCTTGGCTGCCTGAGGCCAAGGGCTGAGGGTGCCTGTACACCCGCTGGGATTCCATTTAACGGTGAAATTCGCAGTCTGAACGTAAACGCCCGATCTTATCTGCGCAGGTGGAGGAACGCGGTGGGGGACCTGGTCCTCATCGTAGAGCAAGATCAGCTCTGGCCCTCGTATTGACTCTGCACCGGTCAACGACTCCGGCCCAAGAGTGCTCGCGCCGGCGCTCAATGCTGCCGTGCTGACAATGACGAATGCACTAAGAAGCACGCCTGTGGTTTTGTTGTTGACGAAGCTCTTCACTTTTGGCCTCCTTAATTTATGGTGTTAAGGCTGGTGGTAAGTGATTCCCGGTAACTCCCTGGGGGGCAAAGCGACCGGGCTGTCTCTACACCGGCTTCATTGTATACTACATAGATAGTGATGTCAATGGTACTGGGGTGCTAACCGCTGCCCGTCATAGATGCTGCCGAACACCACCCGAGCGTGGCTGGCTTGACATAGTGAGAACTCCGTGCTATACCTAACCCGAAGGTGGGTCACAGCAGAGTGGAGGATGACATGGTTGCTGAATGCTCTGTCATCGGTATTGACCTGGGCGGCACCAAGATCCGCACTGCTCTGGTGGACAGTGCTGGGAAAATCATCGCCCACGACCGTCGCGAAACCCTTGCCAAGGAGGGGCTTGAGGCGGTCATTGGGCGCATGTTGGAGAGTGCCCGCCAGGTGATGGCACAAGCAGGGGCGAAACAATCGCAGGTGGCAGCAGTGGGCATCGGCGCGCCAGGCCCCCTCGATATCGAGACGGGCATACTGGTGGCTCCCCCTAACTTTCCCGACTGGGAGCGCGTGCCCCTCAAGCGGCTGATCGAGGATGGTTTGGGAATCACGGCCTTTATAGAGAACGACGCCAACGCGGCGGCGTTGGGCGAGCATCGCTTCGGTGCCGGGCAGGGCGTGGAGCACATGATTTACGTTACCGTTAGCACCGGCATCGGCGGTGGGCTGATCCTGGATGGGAGATTGTACCACGGTGCCAACGGAATGGCGGGCGAGATCGGCCATATGACGATCGTGCCCTATGGTCCGCTTTGTGGCTGTGGGAACCGTGGCTGTCTGGAGGTGCTGGCTTCCGGCATGGCCATCGCACACCAGGCACGCGAGCGTGTGGCTCGCGGCGTGCCGACGCTGTTAGCCGACCTGGCAGAAGGCGACCTGGAACGCATCACGGCCAAACTGGTCGCCACGGCCGCCGACCAGGGAGACGGAGAGGCGCAGAAGATCCTGGCCGAGGCGATGGATTACCTGGGGATCGGGATGGCCAATCTGGTTAACCTGTTCAATCCGCAGCTCATCGTCATCGGTGGCGGGTTGACGAACATTGGAGATGCTCTGTTCGAGCCGGTGCGGCGCCAGATTGACCGACGTGCTTTTCGCGTACCGGCGCAGACGGTGCGGGTCGTGCCGGCCGCCTTGGGCGACAACGTAGGTGCGCTGGGGGCGGCGGCGGTGGCCCTTCGTCAAGCCCTTCGATAACCGGTGATTAACCACATCTTACCGCGAAGCACGCACCAGCTTTCCAACCACCAAGTTATTGACCTTCTTATGATTCCTCTGCGCTCTCTGCGGTGCACTACAGATGCGGTAAACAAGTACGAGAATCAAAAAAGGGTTGCTTTGCGGCCTTTGCGCTCTTTGGGTTCAAAGAAAATGCTGTCCCTGCCTTGTGTTCTGACATGTGGGTAACCTGACAATGTTAGATTAACATAACGATTCTCTAAATTGCTCCAAGCCCCCGTCTCG
>JBHIET010000026.1:0-38250 GCA_046760785.1 Anaerolineae bacterium
GCTATGATCTGTACAATCACTGTTACGATTTCCAGGGGTGCGAAAAACAGGCTTATCTGAGTTTCTTCTCGAACAGCACCAGGCTGATGGTCTGATAAGCGACACCAAATCCCAGTAGGATGGAGGCTGGCTTCCACAAGGCAGCCACCCCCAGTCCTTTGAGAAACACGCTGCGGCAGATGGTGATGAAGTGAGTGGTTGGCAGTCCATACGCGACGGCCCGCGCGATGGGCTCGTCGGCGACGGGGAGCATGAGGCCCGCAATGAAGAAACTGGGCACGAAGAAGATCATCAGAATGAGAAACATCGCGGTCTGTTGATTGCGGACAAAGTTGGCGATCACCAGGCTGATGCCCATGCTGGCGACCATGTAATCGGCGGCGAGCAGAAGGAAGGCGGGGAGACTGCCCCGAAAGGGAACGCGAAACCACAGCGTGGCGACGAGCCAGGCCAGGAAGACGCTCGCCGTGCCGCTGATCTCGTAGGCCAGCAACTTGCCGAGCAGGTACTCGGCCCCGCGTACCGGCGTAGCGATGAGGTTCTCGAAAGAACCGGTCTCTTTCTCACGGGTCAGTGCCAGTGCCAACGCCAGGGCAGGCATGCAGAGGATCACGGCGATCATACCGGGTACCATGCTGATCAGCGACTTGAGTGTCTCGTTGTACCAGGCGCGGTCACTGACGGTGAGACCGTCTGGTTTCTGAGGATGCAGGTCGGCGGCAAAAGCGTTCATGTGGCTCTCTATGATGCCGATGGTGTAGTAAGCAGCGACCGCGTCCGCACCGTCCGCGATGCACTGCACCTCGGCATGGCCGTCTCTCAGTGCGGTGTCCTGAGCCTGGTCGAAGGGCTGCCGCAGGGCTGCATCGCTGAAGCCGTGCGGGATCACCAACGCCAGGTCGGCAATGCCACGGGTGAACAGGGGCTCAATCTCCTCTTCACGCTCTACGTGGGCAACGGTGACGACGTCTCCGTCGGCGGTAAGACTGGCGAGGAAAGCGCGGGAGAGTGGGGTGCGATCGAGGTCACGGACGGCGATGTCCACCCGGTCCACGTCGAAAGAAAAGACGTAAGAAAGGGTGAACAGTAAGAAGGCTGGGGCGACGGTGACGAGAAAGAAGGTGCGCACGTCGCGGATGATGTGACGGAACTCCTTGCGGGCAACGGCCAACAGGCGGCGGATGGACATGGTTTAGCGGTTGACAATTAACGGCTAATTATCGCAGACGACGTTGCCACTCCTCCTTCAACTTTAGCGAGCGCAGGTCTCCTTTAGCGTCGAGGAAATCCTTCAACAGTCGGTTGAACTTGTTCCGTTCTTCTAACATAGGGAAATGTTGAGTGCTGTCCAGGAAGATGGCATGCACATTGTCGTTACAATCTTGCAGCCACTCTTCCTGTGCTGGCTTGATGATAGGATCGTCCCCGCCATACACCAGGAGCACAGGAGCCTTGATAGGGGGCAACACGTCGCGCAAGTCGTATACCATCGCGGAGCGCACGCTGTGGATGATAGCGTCCGCGTCGGTTTTGCGCGACTCCGTGTCCACCTCGGAGAAGTTGGCCCGCCGTGCTACCAGTCGTGCCAGCGCATCGCCGTTGCCAGAAAAGCTAGCGAGCGGGCGATTGATAGCTGTGCCTATCAGCGGTACACTCACCGCCATCACTTGCTTCACCCGCTCAGGAGCCTGGGCAGCGAACAGCAGTGCGACCACGCCTCCCAACGCATGGCCTATCAGTGTAGGGCGCAAGGATTCCATAATCAGCTTATCCAGGAACTCTCCGAGTAGTTCGACGTATGCGTTGACGCTGTAGTGCATTTGCAGTTTGTCCGAGTCGCCAAAGCCCCACAGATCGAGCGCATAGGCGCGGTACTTGACCGACAACTCCTCCATCGCCGGCATCCAGTAGCGCCACGACCCCAGCCAGCCGTGGATGAAGACCAACGGCGTGCCGCGCCCAATCACCTCGTAGTGGATGAGGCCATCCTTGACGACAACAGCGCTCATCTTGAAGTTACCACCCGGTCTTGTACAGACCTCCGTCCGCTGCTTATTCTGAAGACTGTGCGCGCTGCAGGATTTCCTTGACCTGACTGGTCAGCTCATCCGGCGCGAAGGGTTTTACGATGTATTCTATCGCTCCTGAAGCCAGTCCCTGCTCAATCTCGGTTTCCTGCCCTTTGGCCGAGAGGAAGACGATCGGGATGGCACTGGTAGCAGGGTTATCCTTCAACTGACGACAGACCTCGTACCCTGTCATCTTCGGCATGCGAACGTCGAGGATAATAAGATCGGGCAGTTCCTGCGGCACCTTCTCCAGAGCCTCGATGCCGTTAGCAGTCAGTACCACTTCGAATCCAGCAAAGCGTAGTGTGAACCCAATCAGATCGCGGATGTCTCGTTCGTCTTCAGCGACGAGGATCTTCGGCATAGTTCCTCCCATCTCGTTCATCAACTATCAACTATCAACTGGCTCTGTCTGCTTGAACCGACCGCTGTCCCACATAACCATCTCGATCTCCTTTATTAGCTCCTCGACAGAGAACGGTTTGGTCATGAAGCGGGCGGCTCCAAGGGCAAGCGCCTTTCGTCGCTTCTTGTCATCAACGGCTACGCTCCCCGTCATCACGATGACCGGGATGTCCTGGGTCGCTGGGTTGTTCTTGAGCCGCCTCAAGACAGTGTGTCCATCTAAATCCCCTAGCTTGAGGTCAAGCAGCATCAGGGCAGGTTGCACCTCACGCGCTACGCGCAGGGCACGTAGGCCCCGGGTGGTCGTGCGTACACCGAAGCCGTGTGTACGCAGGATCTCGCGCATCAGCGAAAGATTATCTTTATCGTCATCCACCACCAGCACAGTGCCACGCCGCGTGAGCACCTGACGTACCGCACGCAGCAGCCGCTGCTCGTCAATCGGCTTGGTCACATAATCTACCGCTCCCAGTCGCAGGCCCTCCTCCCGGTCCGGCATCACGGAGACGATGACTACCGGAATCTCTCGCGTAGCGGGATTTGACTTTAACTCCTCAAGTATGGCGAAGCCGTCAGCATCCGGAAGCAGGATGTCCAGCGTGATCAGGTCCGGGTGCTCACGCTGCGCCATCTCCAGCGCTTCGTCACCCCGTTGCGCGATCAATACCTTCCGCCCATCCCCAGCCAGGTGCAGTTGAATCAGCCTGGCTACGTCGAGGTCATCCTCAACGATCAACACTTTCGTCAAGGTCCGTTCAAGCCCTTCCCTGGCTTGAGCCGCCGGCCTGGTTTCCACAGTGGGGAGGGTAAATGTGAACCTGCTTCCTTCCCCCAACTCGCTCTCCACCCAGATTCGCCCACCTTGCATCTCCGTCAGCGATTTGACAATGGGAAGCCCCAATCCCGTGCCTGACACCTCTTGCACCAGGGGGTCATCGGCCCGGAAGAAGCGGTCGAAGATCTTCTCCTGATCCTGCGGCGCAATGCCAATGCCTGTGTCGCGCACCGAAACGTGTACCTCGTCGCCGTGCGCACGAGCCGATACCACGATCTCACCGCCGGCCGGTGTGTACTGGTAGGCGTTCGCCACCAGATTGGTCAGAATCTGAACCACGCGGGCGGGGTCGGCGAATACACTGGGGAGGTCGGGCGGCGCATCCTGTCGCAAGACCAGCCCCTTATCCTTCGCACGCTTCTCCATCGTCGTGATGACCTGGCTTATCATCCTTTCTATACGTATCGCCTTGGGCGAGAGTTCCACCCGTCCACTTTCGATGCGCGAGATATTTAGCAGGTCGCTGACCAAGTCGGTTAGCCGATCGGCGTTGTTCTTGATGATGGACAGGAAGTCCTGCTGTTTACCCGTCAATTCGCCCACCGTGCCCATCATCAGTAGGTCAGCGTACCCCTTGATCGAGGTCATGGGCGTGCGCAATTCGTGTGAGACCGTGGAGACGAACTCCGTCTTGGCGCGCTCAGTCTCCACCTCAGCAGTGACGTCGCGGAAGACTGAGACAGTGCCCAGGAACTCGTCTCCCATCAGCACTGGTGCCAGGTGGACGCTGACAATCCGGTCTCCGATGCTTAGCTGGGCAGCCAGGTATTCCCCCACTGTGTACGTTTCGGGTTGCTCCGCCCATCGGGCCATCGTCTCCATCCAATCTTGCGCCTGACTCCCATACAGGCCCAGCATTTCATTGGTCATCCGCCCCAGTGCATCCTGCCGGGGCAACTCCAGAATGCGTTCTGCAGCCGCGTTGACCAGGATGACCTTGCCGTCAGCATCAGCCACCATCACTCCGTCCGCGACCCCCTCCAGGATGGACTGCCTCTTGGTCACCTCAACCTGTTGAGCCTTGAGTATGCGCCCCATCTGCTCCGTCTGATCACGGATCAGGTTGTAGAGTTCGGCATTATTGACGGCATTGGCGACCTGCGTGGCTGCGGCTTCCACCAGCCGCAAGTGATCCTCGTTAAAGTAATCGGGCTGAGTATGGAACAAAAGCAGCGTGCCCAGCACTTCGTCACCGACCAGGAGGGGGACAGCCAATACTGAGCGATACTCTTGTTTCCTCCCCTTCTCTTCCGGCTCTACCCACCGGGGATCCTGACCAACGTCGGGTACTATGGTCGCCTCGCGGTGTTTGATCACCCAACCCGCCAGCCCCTCATCCTGGGAGAAGCGGGTTGGCTTGCCGCCGACCGGCAGCTTGGCCTCTGCCCCCAGGGTAGCGCGGTGGATCAATTGCCCAGACTGCAGGTTTGGCATCAGGATGGACGCCCGTTCGGCTCCCACAGCCTCCACGACTAACTCCAAGGCGCGATTCAGCACGTGGTCCAGATCGAGGCTGGCAGAAAGCTGGGATGTGATGCGATAGAGCGTCTCGACCCTGTCACGCTCCTCAGTCAGCTCTTGCATCGCCTCAGCCAATGCCTGGGTGCGCTCCTCGACGCGCTGTTCCAGTTCCTGCGAAAAAAGACGCACCTCGTCAAACAGGCGTGCGTTCTCCACTGCCACAGCTACCTGGTCGGCCAGTGCTGAAAGGGTCGCTGTCTCTGCTGGTGAGAACCTTTGAGGCTCCTGGCGACCCACGCATAGGACGCCCACAACCTGGCTGCCGACTGTGAGAGGAGCCAGAACAGCGGGCCCTACTTCGACTCCCACAGAGCCTAGGATGGAGTGTGGCTTCTCTGTCATATCGTCAACTGCCAAAGGCATGCCGCTCTTGGCCACTGTCCCCACCAGTCCCTCACCTGGGGCGAAGGTGGGCGTTGAATCGGGCGCGGGTGTGGGGCCGTACGCTGCCCGGAGCGCATATCGCCCGCTCTCAGCATCTAAGAGGAAGATGCTGCTGTGATCGCACCCAAGCAGTTGAGAAGCCATTTCAACCACGATGCTTAAGACCGCGCTCAATTCGAGTTTAGCTGTGGCCGAACGGCTGACCTCGTTGAACAACGCCAGTGTGTCAGCGCGGTACTGCAGTTCCTCTACCAGGCGGGCATTTTCGATAGCGAGCGCCGCCTGACCCGCGAAGATCTCCAGCGCCTCGACGGTAACCAGGTCAGGAATGCGACCGTCGCGTGGTTGATCCACCGACAGGAGGCCCTGTGTATCCCCACCGGGCCCGATGAGTGGGACGAGCAGCAGGTCCTTGGGATGCCAGCGACCAGGTTCGCGTGTTGCACTCTCGGTTTCCTGCTCGTACACATCCAGGCGGCCGCGCCACTCGCTTTGTCGTTCTGCCGGAATGTAATAACTCTGGCTGATGCGGAACTCCTCGCCCATCGCTTCTTCTATCACAGACCAGGGCTGTTGCACGTTTTTCATGCGCTCGAAGTCGGGGATAGGGATACCTGCAGCAGCCACCCGGCGTTGATGAGGCGGATGACCCTCCAACACACTGATCAAGACCAAATTGAACCCCACGCTTTCCTGGATCGCATACGCGATCTCTTCCAGTATCTCCTCCAAAGGCCGATCTGAGCGTAGCGCCTGGCTGACTTCGAGAACCAGCGTGAGTTGATCCGCCCGATTGCGCATCAACTCCCCGCGTCTCACTTGTTCTTTATAGCGCTGGTCGTTGCCAATGGCAATAGCTACCTGGGCAGCTAGGCCTTCGACAAACTCCAGCACTCCCTGGTCAAATGCACCCCCTTCACCGCTCTCCGGCTTGCTTTCCAGAAGGATCAGGCCTGCCAGAGATCTGGCGTAGAAGATCGGCACGGCGAGTATGGAGCGGGCTTCTGATTCGACATTGACTTCGCTTCCCTCTGCAGACGTGTCGGGGATGAGCAATGGTTCACTGGTACGCGATATCTCCGCCAGTATCTCTGTGAGAACAGGACGCGCTTCTGGTGACTGTAATTCTGCACGAAGGGATGCCTCCTCTGCCTCCGAGTAGCCTGCACAAACCCCCAACCGCAAATCCCCACTCGCGGCCTCCCGGAGCACAATCGCGCCTCGTGTTGCCTGACCTGGGCGCATCGCCTCTTCCAACACCAGGCGTAGAATGTGTTCCAGATCAAGCGTGGAGCTTATTTCGCGGCTCACGCGCCGGAGGCCGCTCAGTGCCTCTCTATAGATGGCCAGGCGTGCCGATGGCTGGCATTCCCCTATACCTCTATTCACACGTTCTACCTCAACCTCCCGCCCAAGTGCAATCCTCTGGCCTGTCCAACCTCCTCGGGACAAATCGTTCGGGAGCACGTAACGCGGTTGCAGTGCTTTTCAGGACGTTGTTGGAAAACGCCCATGCGTCCGCAGTCAGGAATCAAGATGTCTACACTGCGGACTGGTCTAGGCTGCCTGCTCCTCGCGTCTTGCACTGGCGGCCGTCTCGGTAATCTCCCGAATGTCGGAGAAGGGGCCGTCGTCAGGTGTCACCGTGCCGATGGAGAGGGTCATGAGGTCGGCCTTCGTTTGCCGTGTCTGCCAATCGTAGTGCGTTCCTACTCCAGCGTCGAAGCGGCTTTTCAGCTCCTCTACTACAGGCGCGATCAAGTCCTTCTGGGTGATGATGATGAAGTCATCTCCACCGATGTGGCCGATGAAGTCATTGGAGGTCCCCACGCTGTCCACCGTTCTTCCCAGGACCATCGCGGCAAAGCGCAATACCTCCTCACCGGCCACGAAGCCGTACGCTTCGCTGAAGGCGTTGAATCTCTGAATGCCCACATAGATGATGCCCCAGTCATCTCGCCGCATCAACTGCCGCAACTGATCCTCAATCAGCCGGCCGCTGGGCAGACCGGTGGTGGGGTTGGTCAGGCTTTGTATGGTCGCGCGTGCCATAGCGTTCTTGACCCGCAGTTTGAGCTCCTCCAGATCAAAGGGCTTGGTGATGTAATCGTCGGCGCCCAGCTCGAGACCGTGGATCTTGTCGGAACGCTCGTCCTTTTGGGTCAGGAAGATAATTGGAATGTGGCTGGTACGGAGAGTGCTTCGCAAATGGCGGCACACGTCATAGCCGTCCATATCTGGCAGCATAATGTCAAGTACGATGATGTGAGGCAGTTGCTGCCGGCACATCTCCAGTGCGTCCTCGCCACGTTGGGACACCGTCACCTCGTAGCCCTGCGATTGAAAGTAAATGCGCAGCATGTTAGAGATGTCGGGGTCATCTTCCACTATCAACATTCTACTGTAGGACATATTCCCTCCTCCTGTTAACCGATGGTAGCCGGTAGATGCTGGCAGTTGATAGCTAACCGCTAGCTGCTGATTCGAAAGCCGTGCTCGCGGGCCAGTTGGGCCATCTCGCGTACCTGTTCTATCCGAATCCGCTTACCCACTGAATAACTTTCATACCGCCCCTCCAGTGCTAATATCATCGTCTCCGCCATGCAGGCATAGGCCTTGCCAGGCGGGAGCCCGAAATCGAAGCCAAAATCCACTGCGCCAGGCACGTCTACCACTCCCCCCTTGATGACCAACACGTCGCCTCGCTCCTTGGCTACACGCGGCGACATATCTGGTGGGAGGGCCACATCACATACGACCGCGCCGTGTTTGAGATGCTGCGACTGGACGATCGGCCGGCCGGCGTTTGAGGCGCTCAACACCAGGTGAGCCTCACGGATGTCCTCGACATGCGTCGAGATACGCACCCGGCGCGCTCCGGCTGCCTCGACCCGCGCCCGTGCCTGTACCAGCCGAGATTCTTGCCGGCCAACCAGCACCAACTCGTCTACCATCGGAGCGAGTATCTCAGCACACGCCGCACCGATGCTCCCCGTAGCTCCGACCACGGCTGCAGTGGCCAGTTCCAGTTGGATGCCTCTGCGGAGTGCAGCTCGTTCCAATGCCTCGACCGCTACGGCCACGGTGAGACTGCGACCCGTGGTGACAGGAATACTGAGGCGTTGAGCAATGGTTGCACCACCATCGCCAACCGCAGATGTAAAGGCCAGCAGGCCCAAAATACGAGCCCCTAGCCTCTGTGCCAAGTGGCCGGTCTGAACGATCTTCCTGTAAGCCGTTTCGGGCGGCAACCGTAGCATCTGCCGGGCGGTGAACGGGCAGGCCACCAACCAACCTTCGATCTCCTTCCCCGCAGCCTCAGAACGCACGTTGGTGACGTGTGAAAGGTAAACCGGCGGCCAGAAACGGGAGAGGAAATGAATCAGCGCCGTGGGCAATATCCGTGCCAACAGCGGATACTTGCGTGCCACGTCTCGCTTGGGATCCAGTGGATGGATGACGAGTGCGAAGTTGTCCATCCCTGCTTCCCCATTCAGGGCTCATATCTCCGAGGGTGCAACTTCTCCCCGTCGTTAATGGCGAAGTGGTCGCTATCCTCGTAGTACACATTTCGATCAATTACGCGCCTCCCAGTTGAAGCGTGCAAGACTACGTCTGACTCGATGACCCGCGCTGGATATACCACCATGCCAGAGCCTATGAAACAGTTGTGACCCACACAACCGCCCAGCACCGGCATGCCCGTCGCTTCCAGTTCTTCCTCACGCACCGCACGGATAGGCTTGCGCACCACGTTGAAATCGGTGAAGGTGTTACCTGCGCCGATGAAGGTCTCACGCCCGATGCTGCAGAACTGCAGGCAGGTATTCTGTGCCACCATTGAGTCTGCCATCATCACACTCATGAAGAGCGCCGCTCGGAAGGGCAGGAAGCAGCGGTCCGACACCACGCTAAGCTGTACTTGACAGCCTGTCCCAATGGTTACGTTATCTCCGATGATGGAAACGTCTATGACGGCCCCTGGGCCGATGCTGACGTTATCGCCAATATAAGTCGGCCCTTTGATGATGACGGAAGGGTCAATGCTGCAGTTACGGCCTATATGTGCCACCTCTGATGAGGAGAGGGCCTGCTTCCGTTCCAGCAGTGCACGCCACAGCATCCTGAAGTACTTCCTCACGCTGTGCTCAATTTGGAGATCCAGTCGCGCCGCGTGGGCGAACACGCCAAAGATGACGTTGGCTGTGATGGTGTGAACCCAATGCTCAATGGAACAGAATGCCTTGGTGGGCACCTGGTACACCAGGTCGCCCCTCTCATCTGACATATGGGTTGGGACGTGGTAGTAGCCCATCTCGTGCGCTCCCGTGTCCATCACCAGCGGCTGCGCGTTAGGCTCGACGCCGTTTGGGAAATACCACATATAAGCCAGGTACACGTTCCCACTGCGCTGGATGCCCCGCTGCAGATGGATGGCATGGGCCGTGATAGCAGGATCGTCCAGTGCGAAGGCGACCCGACAGGCTTTACCTGACTTCCGAGCCTTTTGGATGAAATCATCCAAGAAGAAGCGGTCAAAGAACAGATTGTCCCGGTAGACCAGCGTCTCCACAGGCTTAGGCTCGATCTCGGCTGGTGAATCTACCTCACGTTCCTCAGTGGCATAGGGTGCCAGAACGTCCCGCTGGTAGAGCCACAGCGGCTTGTTGAGCACACGCAAGTCACGGGCGGGCTCGTTGAACGGAAAGATTTTGCGGCGGTCCCGCAGGATAATCTTACGCATCTATCTGCTCATTCCAGTGGACGTTTGCCGATCAGAATAGTACACGTCTGCTCACCAACGGCAATGCACGACACCTCTTCAACGTAGAAGTTCTTGCCGCCGCTGATCCAGTAAAGCCCTTCTTCCAAAAGGCCGATGACCAGATGGCAGCAGGGCGAGTCACACTTGCGTCCCCAACATGCCCCACAGCGCTCTACGATCCAGTAGTAATACTCCTTGTCTTCTTCCAGCCGTACCAGGTGGTCGGTGAACTTGTTGAGTATCTGGGCCAGAACCTCAAAGCCCACCTTCAGTTTCATTCCCAGGGGTAGCACAAGAAGGATCAGGTCTGCGACACCCAGTACTGGCCCGAAGTCCTTGATGCCGAATTTGAAACAGGACCGACCCGCTCGCAGCGCTAGGCCGCGCCCGCCGCGCGGCCCATACATCTCATCCAGCGCTTGTAGCAGTTGCCCCAACTCGTCGAAAGAGAACGCCTTGGCGAAGTCATTCGGCGGATAATCTCCGATACGATGCTGAAGCCGGGCCAAATTCAGAATCGCGTTCACTCCGTTGCGTCCCATCACCTCTTCCATCGCCAGGAGGATAATACGCCCCATCTTGTTGGGGAGAAAATACCGCTGCTCCCCCTGGACCGATGGCAAAGATTCGCCTGCCATGCGAATGCTTATCCCTTGATCAGATGACGCGCGGCTCAGCCCGGCACTATCCATACGCCTCCTTAATGTTATGTGCTTATCAAGGTCCGGCCAGACTGATGGTCCAGAAATTCGTGTAGCGTTTGATAGAACCGTTGGGCCTCGTCCAGCATTGGGAAATGGCCCGAATTCTCGAAGTAGTGTATCTCGGCCTGCGGTGTGCCCCGCGCTAGCACTTCCCCCTGCCTGGGGTCCACAATGCGGTCCACCCGGCCGTAAACACCCAACGTCGGCACCTGAATCTCCCTTAGTCGTGGGCGCAGATCCGTTTTGCGCAACGAAGCAATGCTGTAATGAAAGGACTCCAACGTGGTACGTGAAAGGTCGCGCTCGAACATCCTGTACCAGGTTTTCCAATCCCGTGCCAGGAATGGAGAGAACAATCGGACACCTAGGGGAAGAGCACCGGGGACTCTGTAGGCTACGCTGGCCAGAGAACGCCGCGCTGCCAACCGCAGAAAAAGGGCCAATCCATCCCCCACGATGGGAGAACCCACCACTACTGCCTTCTTGACTCGTTGAGGGTGCTCCAGCATCAGACTGAGTGTGACAGTGCCGCCCATGGAGTGGCCCAAGATGGCTGCCTGCTCGATCCCCAGGCGGTCCATAAACTGATCCACCATCTCAACATAGTCCTGGACCGTGAAGCTATCCCCTTGCTTCCCGGATTCACCGAAACCCCAGAAGTCAAGCGCGTAGGTCTTGTGGTGGCAGCCCAGCGCCTCCATAGTCCCTAGCCAATGGTCCCACGACTCCAGCCACCCGTGCAATAAGATCACAGGCCGTCCACGGCCATGGGTCTCATAGTGAACCACTCCCCGGTCGGTGACAATGGAACTCATAGACGCACCACTCCCAGCACCCAAGGCGTTCCCTTGGCTGCTAGAACTCCAGAAACGGACACACAGTTGTACCTAGATAATACCATGAAAGTGGGTAGAGAGGATTGAGAAACCATTGCAATTCCGTTAAAGTGGGGTTACAGTTTCTGATGACAAATGACGGCCAAACCGTCCACCCTGCACGGCTTAGCCGCCAGAAGAACATCATCTCACACAGTACAAGCCCTCGCTACAGGACGGCATGTCTGTTCTTCCCCATCTGTGCGCCCTTAATCCCAATACTGTTCGGCTAAGGAAGCGCTTGGTTGTTCTCAATGCACCACTCTGCTCGGTCCGTGGTGTTTAATCGAACAGTATGGCTTTTATTCTTCCTCCTCTTCCATCAGTTCGAGGATCGAGTATAGGAGTTCTAACAGAACCTGTTTGACGCTCCCCTGGTCAGTGGCCACACAAGGCACCACTTTGATCTCCTCGGAGATACGGAGCGCAATGCGCAGATCTTCAGGCTCCCATGCGTCCTCTATGTCCTGCTTGTTGGCAGCAACGACATAGGGCACGGGAGCATAGGAGCGGAAGGTGTCCAGGATGCTACGGGCCTCGCGAAATGTCTCCGACCGCACGCTGTCGAGCAAGACGACGAAGCCGAGCATACCCTCAGCGAGAATCTCCCACATGAAGTCGAAGCGACGCTGGCCGGGGGTGCCGAACAGGTAGAGCACCAGGTCCTCATCCACGGTGATGCGCCCGAAATCCATCGCCACCGTGGTTTGGTCCTTGATGCGCTCCTCTGGGCGAGAGATCTTCCTCTCTGTTGCGACGACGTCAATCTCGCTGATGCTCTGGATGAATTGTGTCTTGCCAGCCGAGAATGGGCCGGTTACCACGATCTTGACTGTCTGCATGGCTATCGTCCCTTGTACAGCTACTATTTCTGGAAGAAGTGAATCAAGCGTTCGACCACGCCACGCTTGACAGCCGGGCGGCGCATAGTCATAGGAGCTTGGCCAGGCATCCCAGATGGCACGGGTTTGGCTGCTCCTTCTGGCTGAACTAACTCCACCAGGCCTGCCTGCAGCAAGCCGTATACGATCTTGCGGATCTGAAAATCGCTCATATTGTTGTACTGTGCAATCTGGCGAACAGTGTTGCGTGGGTTAATGAAGGAAACCACACGCCACTCCTCGACGCTGAGGTTGATGTTGCGCAGGCTCACGTTGGGACGATCGGCGAACTTGAGCGCCACGTCTAAGTGGGGCAGTTCGTCCTGCAGCCGCTCCCACTCCTTCAGGCGGCGACTGCCCTCCATAATCACACTCTCCAGGTCAATCGGAATGGTAATGCGGTCCTCAAACGGCAATACGTTTGATTCGAAACGGAAAGTCCCCTCCGACCAGGTGAAGAGAGGATAGACGTTGCTCAGGATGTAGGCACGTACACTCTGTACGATGTCAGCCTGGCTCACATAGCCGGCATTCATCAGCAATAGACCCAGTTCCTTGTCACTCTTGGCACTGGCCTGGGTCTGAATCATACGGGCCTGTTCCTCCGTGATCTTGCCAGCTCGATGAAGCACTGTGGCTAGAGAGTCACCCTGTCCATCCAACGCGGAATAGACAAGTTTGCCCTCCCTGAAACACAAACGGGCCTGCGCCTCACGCGTATCAATCGTCAGCGTGCCTGTCTTGCGCGCTAGATTGATCAGGTTGAGCAGTTGAGTTGTGCTAAAGTCCCGCAAGTGTCCCTTCAGTGCCATACCTACCTCCACTATGACCACGTAAGGTCACAGACCTGAGCTTGCTCGAAAGCGTATCGAGCTTGATTATACCTTTTCTTGGCGTTCAAGTCAACCGCGCATATTTGGTGATTGTCCATATCGGCGAGTTAGAAGCCCTGTCTGGTTGGCAAGCGATAGCCAAACCGCTGGTTGAGTGGACCGCAGGCCGTATCCGCTGCGTTGAGCCTGTCGAAACCAAACCGAGGTTGGCGGCCCATGCGCAGTTCTTGGTCTCGATATGCCCCTGCGGGGCTACTCGACCGGCGAACTGTGCGACTCCCATGAAGCGAGACATTTGTTTGAAGATTGCTCTTGGACTTGTGAAACACTCTGCAATTGGCACCTGCTCGCAGGATGCGGTATAATAGACTTTCAAAATCCTGAAGGAGACATGCAGCGGATTCGGGGAGCTGATTGAACGGATTGCTGTCAGCGGATTCGGAGGTGGTTCCATTCCATCCGTTCCAAGAATCCGTTTAATCCGCTCCAGAAATCCGTTGACAGCGCTCTGTTATACCGAACCGCCTTAGTACCTTACCGACAAGATTCTTGTACAGAGAGCAAGGAAATTCACCACAGAGACACGGAGTGCACAGAGTTTTTATGGCTTTTCTCTGTGTCCTCTGTGTCTCCGTGGTGAAAATCCCTTTTTGGCTCTGGCTTGTCCAGGTTAGGAGGAAACACTGTGATTGACCCAAGACGACCCGGTCGTTACGAACGCATCTATGAGCAATTGAAGGGCCTGATTGAGAACAAATCGCCCAACCTGGTGGCAGCGATGGCGACCTTATGCGCCGTGTTGCATGCCAAGATGAGTCATCATTTCTGGACAGGCTTCTACTTCGTGGCTGGCGAGAACGAATTGCACGTGGGGCCGTACCAGGGGGCCGTCGCCTGCCAGGTGCTGCGGGATCGTGGCGTCTGCCTGCACTGCGTCCGCACCAGGCAGCCGGTGGTCGTGCCGGATGTCGAGCAGTTCCCCGGCCACATCTCCTGCGACGCCCGCTCCAAGAGCGAGATCGTCCTGCCGGTGATGAAAGGGGATAAGGTCATCGCCGTGCTGGACGTGGACTCGGACAAACTGGCCCAATTCGACGAGGACGACGTCGCGCCGCTGGCCAAAATCCTGAGCCTGCTGCAGCCATACCTTTAGCGGCTACCTTCCCGCAGGTTTGGCAAGTATTCCGATTGCTGGACAAACGTACTTCCACTCAAAGTTGTCTCGAACCTACGGGAGGGTCTTTATTATGGAACCCACCCATCAACGCGATCTCACCCAGGGCAGCCTGATCCGCCACATCTGGCGTCTGGTCTGGCCCATCACCGCCAGCCTGGCGCTTTTCTCGTTGCCCAGCGTCTACGACGCCATCTGGCTTGGCCAACTCGGCCGCGATGCGCAAGCCGCCGCAGGGCTCACTATGTCCGTGCGCTTCACGATGATCAGCGTTATGATGGCGTTGAGCATCAGCAGCGGAGCAGTGGTGTCCCGCTACATCGGGGCCAAAGACCAGGACAAGGCCAACCTGGCAGTGCTTCAGGCGGTCATCCTGATGCTCGCGGCATCCGGCAGCCTGGGGCTTATCGGCCTGTTCTTCGCCCGGCCATTGCTGACGCTGGCCGGCGCCGATGTCTTCACACTGCCGTTGGCTTTGCGCTACGCACGCATCATCTTCACCGGCTTGATCACACTGGAGATGGTACCCAGCGTCGGGTTTATGATCAACTACGCCGGTGCTCCCCAGGTGATACTGGGCATGACGTTGTTCAGCACGGGAACACTGCTCATCGCAGAGCCGCTGCTGGTGAGATGGCTAGGATTAGAAGGAGCTGCGCTGGCGTTGGTCGGCTCAAATGGGGTGGGAATGCTGTGGGGACTAGGCGTGCTCGTCGCTGGCCGAGCGCCTGTGCGCCTGGACCTACGCAATCTACGGCTGGACTTTCCCGTGATGGGACGCATCCTGCGTATCACGCTGCCTGCCATTCTCCAGCGCGGTACTCCCAACCTGGCGATGTCGTATTTCATCCGCCTTATCTCCTCGTATGGTGCGCCGACGCTGGCTGCGTGGGTGATTGCGAAGCGAGTCGCCGACTTTGCGCTGATTCCAAGCCTGGGGCTCTCCCGCACCGCACCGGCGCTGGTGGGGCAGAATCTGGGCGCGGCACAACCCAAACGCGCTGCCCATTCGGTCACTCTCATCGCCCGCGCAGTGATGCTGGTTGCTGGATGCACTCTTGGGCTGCTGGTGCTTCTTGCGCCGCGGGTCATGGCGCTATTCAGCAATGATGTTGAGACGATCTCAATTGGTGCACACGTGATCCACATGCTCAGTGTTGGTTACTTGGGACTCGCGCTGAATTTCGTGTTTGAGCTGGCTCAAGTGGGGGCGGGCGACACACTTTCGCCCATGACCATCAACCTCATCGCTGTATGGATCATTCAGGTCCCCCTCGCATACCTGCTCTCGCGGACGGTTCGTCTCGGAGCGGATGGCATCTGGCTGGCCCTGATTCTGGGCTGGATCTCACAAGCAACACTGATGGGGTTGCGCTTCCGACAGGGACGGTGGAAACTGAAACGGATATAAAGCGGTCTTACCAATACCGCTCACACCTGGAAGGCTCATCCCGTGCCCGTAGCATCATATTGGGCCAGCGCCAGGATCAGGAAAAAGGCCAACGCCAGGTCGGGGAAGAACACCGTGTTATCCACCAGGCCGTGGGCCAGCAGACTGGCCATGCTGCCGGTGAGACCCAGAGAAATGCTCAAAGCCCCCGTCGCGGGGGCGTCCCATGCAGCGGGCGCTCCTTGCTGGCGTGGCATCTCTGCCCCCGACCCCCTCGGCGAGGAGGGCCGGGAGCGTCGTAACAGAGTCTGCCAGAACGCCACCTGCACCGCAAACCCCGCCAATAGCCCCAGCAGTCCTAGTCGCGTCCAATGATCCAGATAGACGTTGTGCGGGTGTTCCAGGTTGAACTCCTGCCAGGCGGAGGGCAGCACGTAGCGGGTGCGGTAGGCATCCAGAAAGTTGCCCGGCCCGACGCCAAACCAGGGATGCTCGCGGATGAGCGTCAGGCTGCTGCGCCACAATTCCAGCCTGAAGAAGGCTCCTCCCTGTTGCAGGTCTATGAGCGAGGCGAAGCGCGGTACGCGCAGGAGCGGGATCAGCGCCAACGCGCCGGCCAGCACGAGCGCCAGCGCCGCCCAGCGATACTGCCCCCCGGCCCGCCAGCCCATCGTCAACAACGCCGCGGGTATCCCCAATAGTAGCGCCCCCCGTGAGAAACTGAGCACCAGCGCCAGCGTCACCACCACCAGCGCCAGCCCGTAGAACAGCCGACGGTGCTCCAGCCGCACTGCTGTGGAGCAGGCGGTGCTGGAAGGTAACACCACGACCGCCACCAGCAGCGGCCACATCCGCCCCAGATATAGCCCCACGTTGTTGGGCGAGTAGTAGACGCTCTGCAAACGCGGCAGCCCTCCCTCGGCGATGACGACGTCATGTCCCAGTACGTACTGCACCAGCCCAATGGCTGCCACCCCGACACCCCCCAGGACGAAAGCGTCCACCAGCCGCTGCCTGGCCTGGTTATTTAGGCGGGCCAGCCGCAGCAGCGCGTAGTAAAGCGCGGGGAGCAGGAAGACGGCCCGCAGTTCGAACAGCGCGGCCCATCGGCCTGCCCTGAGCGAAGTCGAAGGGTCGGCAGCAATCAAACTGGCCAATACCGCCGCCAGCACCAGCAGCAGGACGGAGCAGTCAATGGGGGAAATGCGTCGAGTTGCCGACTTGCCGACTCGCTGACTCGCAGTTCCTACGGCGCACAGCAACACCAGCACCTCCGGCAGGCTCAACGCCCGGTAGAGCATATTGCCGGGATGCAGGTAGAATGGCGCGGTGAGGGCGACCAGTGCCAATCCCAGGTCGAGCCGCAAAGAAAAAAGTGCTGCCAGCACCAGCAGCATCAACAAGCTGACGACGAACCACGGGCTACCCCAGTTCCGTTCCCAACTGGCCCCAGCGGTGGCCCAGAGCAGGCCGGTCAGCCCCACGACCAGCGCCACCTGCGCCCATTCGGGCCAGCCGAGGAACGTCCGCCTTAACGCCGTCCACTCCACTCGCCGCGCGTCGCGTACCAACAGCGCCGCCAGCGCCAACCCCGTCACACCCAAGCCGGCCATCTTCCAGCCGTAGCCATCGCAGACCGGCTCCGGACCCACGCGCCAGTCCACCAGCGCCCATTGACCTTGCCCGTGCTCGGCCACGACCTCGACGGTGTGCGGGCCGGGAGCGAGGCCGGTCGCCAGGGGAACGGTGGTGACGGTGGGGTCACTGTCGTAGAGCACGAGGTAGGCACAGCCCGTATCATCCCGTGGGAGCGCGTTGGCCGGCTCGCCATCCACCGTGACATAAAGAAAGGCGCGGTACGGCCCCCGCCGCACCGTCAGCGCAATGGCCGTCCCATCGAAGTGGAAGGTGGCCCGGTCGCCATCACGACCGGCGTCCGCCCCCAGTGGCCCCACACGCCACTCCCCCTCGTAGGTCGCCCAGCGGTTGCGCGCCGGGTAGCCGCCGACCGGGGCTCCGTCGGGGAGAGAATTAGCCCAGGCCGCCACCGCGTCGTAGACCGGGCGGGGAGCGCCGTCCTGCCCCACCAGCGCGAAGCCCCAGTGCGGGTCGTCGGGAGGGACGGCGGGCTGGAAGTGCTCCAGGATCAGCGCTCCCACCCAGGGCCATTCGGCACGCGCCCGTTCCAGCGCCGCGACGGTATGGGCCGCCTGGGTCTTTTCATCAGTCTGACCCCACAGGGAGGGCGCACCCGTCCAGCCTAGCGGCAGCGCGTTCCATCCCCAGTGGCTGGCCCAGATCGCTTTGTCCGCGTCGCCGTGCGCCACCATCACCTCCCGCAGCAGGAGCAAGCGCGAAAAGTTGAGCACCGCCTCGCTGGCCCTCCGGTCGTCGGGGCCGGTGTCGAAGCCGTAGGGCTTGCCGGCCACGACGTCGAAGTAGGGGGCGGCCCCCGCCCGGTAGAGTTGCTCCAGGTAGCGCAGGTCGCTCAGGTTCTGCGGGCCGGTCTCGACGGTGGGAGCCAGTCCCGCCAGGAGGATGCGGGCGTCGGGGTCGGCGGTGCGGATGGCGCGGGCGGTGCGGGCCAGGAGGTCGGCGTAGGCAGGCGGGTTGACCGGCCCGCCGCCCCAGTGGTCCCCCAGGTTAGGCTCGTCCCAGACCTGGTAGTAGTTCACCTGAGCGCCGTAGCGGGCGGCGAATTCACGAGCGAAGGCGGCAAAACGGTCTGGATCGGTTGGTGGAGCGGGAGGGGTGTCGTCGAGGACGGCCACCAGTCTCAGTTGCGGGTGGTGAGCCAGCGCGGCCAGGATGCGGTCAGGTGCGCTCCAATCAAACCGGCCCGGCTCTGGCTCAATCTGGCTCCAGTAGAAGGACTGGCGCACCCAGACGAAGCCGCCCCCGGCGATACGGGTCAGAGCGGCCTCCAGCCCCTCGTCGTCGTATTGCTCCAGCGCGACGTTGACACCCAGGACGGGTACGTCAGCCCCGGCCACGGCCGCAGGGAAGCCGCTGGGCAAGCCCCGGATGCGGGCTTGGTGGGTCGCGACGACGGCCTGCGCGGCCAAGACAACGACAAGCAGCAGCGCCAACTGGACCATTGTGAGGAATTGATTGAGCAAACGCTTCAAGATCGGCCCTCGCAACGTACTCATACTGCACAGGCTACGGTTGTACGACGCTTGAACAAGTTCCTTGCCACACAAAGTTGACGTGACGTTCACTTGACAGTATACTTAGATAGAATCGCCAATGGGCGTATCCCAATCTTGGGGGAGCGAGCGCCGGCTGAGTAGCCGCAGGCGTATCGAAACCAAGCGAGCGGCCCTACAGGCAATGCGCCCGCCGCCAATCCCAGAGGCCTTAACGTCTTTGATAGCAAAGGAAGCAGGGAATGATCGACATCGAAAAACAGATTGCCTACTGGCAAGCAGGAGCTACTGAGGACTGGGAAATAGCGCAAGAGTTGATCAGTAACAAAAGAGTACGCCATAGTCTATTCTTCGCCCACCTGACCCTGGAGTAGGTACTCAAAGCTTACGTATGCCATCACATTCAAGATCTAGCTCCCAAGCTCCACAACCTGGTTAGGCTGGCTGAATTGGCCGCGATTCCCTTGAACGAAGCTCAGATAGACCTGCTGGCGGAAATGAACGCATTCAACATCGAAGGACGTTACCCAAATTCGCTCCTGCCTCTCCCCTCCCTGGACGAAGCAGGAGCGACATAGATCTACTGGTGGTGTCACCACGATTTGACGGCGAATGCAGGCGGGCAGACGTGAATCTCCTCTGGCGTGTTGCCGCCCGGACTGACAGTCGCATAGAACCTATTCCGATTGGGCAGCGTCAGTTCGAAGAAGACGACAGCAGCGCTATCATCGAGATCGCTCGCCGTGAAGGTCAAAAAATTCTCCTGGCAGGTTAAGTACTCAACCAGGAGGAGAAAAACCTCCCTTCTACCTCTAACGAGGCCTCCGCAGGCAGGTTAGTGACCAGCCTCCCATCTCTCCATCTTTACTGCCTCACATACAGCCACACCTGCAAGCCGTGGAATTCCCGCCGGTCGAGCAGGTCAAGTTGAGCTTCCAACGCCGGGGGGATCAACCTCTGCGGGTCGGTGTACCAGTCGTGGCTGTAGACCAGCCATACCCGCTCGTGGCCCCGGACGAGCGCCCGCAGCCGTGGCAGGTCGTCTGTGGCCACCTTCGGCTCCAGGACACCCCGCTCGAACAGGTCCACCGGCAGGCCGTGCTCGGCCACCGGGCGATTATACAAGCGGCGGAAGTAATAGTCAAAGGGAATCTGCGTCCAGGTCGCGTTGAACAGGATCAGGTCGTCAGGCTCCACCTGCTCGGCCACGAGCGCAGCGGCCTCGTCCCATTCCTCCTTCTGGAAGTGGACGTAGTACTCGTGCAGCGAGAGGGAGTTGATCGCCAGCACCATCAGGGTGATGATAAACCAGGTCTTTGATTGGCAAAACATCGCCTTGCGTCCCCGGAATCCCCAAAAGCAACGACCAACTCGCCCAGACAAGGAAGAAAACCTGGTTTCTAGCTGGCGCACGCCGGCAGCCAGCAGCAGGTAGAGCGGGAGCGAGGCCCAGATCAGCGTGCGGTCGTAGAAGATGGGCCGGCGTAGGCTGACCAGCCACTCCCCCACGAACGGCGTTATGAGGGTGACGAGCAGGAACATGATGTGGGCCGGACGACGGCGGAAGTAGACCAGCCCCAGCAACGCCAGCCCCACAAACAGCATCACCACTGCATAGAGACCGACACCCGTCAGTGGCAGGAAATCGCTCACGAAGGCCCCCACCACGCCGGCGACTGTCTCCCAGGTGGGCGCGGGCAGCCAGAACTCGCGGTAGACGGTGGCGCTTTGGGTGAGGAAGGCCGGGAGCCAGGGGAGCCACAGGGGAAGTACGGCGAGTTGGGCCAGGAGCCAGTGACGTATTGCGTATTGCGTATTACGTAAGCAGGGTAGGCGCAAGGTTAGTATAAGAAGATTGGCAGTGAGGAGGAAGAAGACTGCCGTGTTGTGGGTCCACAGCGCCGCCGCAGTAAAGACGACATAGTCCAGCCAGGCGTTGCGATCTTCAGGTTTCAGGTTCGAGGTTTCACGTTTGCCTGACCTGGAACCTGAAACTGAAACCCCATCCAGCAACCGCACCAGCGCACACAGCGCCAGGGATGCGTTCAGCGCCAGCAGGGTGTACATGCGCGTTTCCTGGGCAAACCGCACGTGGAAGGGGGAGACGGCCAGGAGCAGCGCGGCGAGGAGCCCCACCTTTTCGTCGGCCAAGCGGCGGCCCAGCAGGTAGAGCGCGGGAATGGTCAGCGTGCCGAGCAGGGCGGAGAGCGCTCGCACGGCGACTTCGCCATCACCGAAGAGGGCCAGCCAGAAGTGGAGCAGCAGGTAGTAGAGCGGCGGGTGCTGATCAATACGGGCGACCCAGTCCAGCATGTCCCCCACCGGCTGCCGGGCCAGCCAGATGCTGAATGCTTCATCGAGCCATAAGCCCTGGCTGCCGGTGTGGTAGAGGCGGAGGAAACCGCCGAGGAGGGTGATTGCCAGCAGAGGGAGCAGCTTGTGAGGGACGCACTGTGTATCGCGTGTTGCGTGTTGCGTGATTCCCGTCCGTGCCACGCTTTATAACCCAACGGTAGCGCTTGTACAAACTGCCCGGTGTATGGGCAATCGAAGGACGAAGCGTATACCTTGATGTCGAGCACCGGCGAGCCATCCAGCGCATCCAGGCCGACGACTTCCAGCACGTGGCCCTTGATGCGCCGGACGCGGGCTGTGGTCACGCCGATGGGGTTGGGGCGGCGGGGGCTGCGGGTGGCAAACACCCCCCGGAGCGGCCGGCTGGGGTCGCCCCGAGGGTGCACACGTAGATCGTAGCCGCTGGAGCGGTGGAGGTAGTAGAGCACGAGGATGTCGTCGCCAGGTTCCAGGCCCAACAGGCCGACGCTCAATGCGGGGTCGAGCAGGATGCGGGCCGGGCGTGACTGCAATTCGTCGTGCGATAACCCTACATCCTCCGCGTCCCGCTCCACGCGGCCGATGGGGTGGAGTGTGATGGCCTGGCCGCTCACCCGCCCACTTGTAGCACCAGTTCCACCGACCCGCCCAGGCTCAACACGTCGCCGGGGCGGAACTGCACCGGCCCGGTGAGCCGGTAGCCGTTGACGAAGGTGCCGTTCGTGCTGTTCAGATCCTCCACGACGAACTGTTGCCCATCCCAGGTGAGACGGGCGTGATGGCCGGAGACGTTGGGAAAGTTGATGACCACATGGCAATCTGGAGCCCGTCCCATGACGACCGCGCCCGGAGTGACGAGAGGGTAGCGGGTCTCTGCCCCCGGGCCGGCCCGCACGACGAGCGCGTACCCCGGCAGAGTAGCGAAGGCGGAGGCTGGAGCAGCCGGCTGCTTTGTCTTCCGCCGCCGTGCGAGGGACACCGCTATTCCCAATAGCACCGCGCCCCCCAATACCAGTAAGACAAGCGCAATCCCACCCAACAGGAGATAGTTCGGCCCGGAGATGCCGGGCACTCCCTCACCGCTCACTGGCGTCATCCAGACGGCGGGAGGCAGTGTGGGGGTTGGGTCTTGAGCAAGCACGTCGCTCCACGCCCACGCGGGCAAGAGCAGCAGCCCGACGACGAAACCGACCAGGCAAAGCAGCCACCAGAGATTGTTTCGTTGTTCTTTCAACGCTCACCTCCTACGCCTGCAACACCAGCTCTACCCCTCCGCCCAGGTTGATGACGTCGCCAGGGCGGACCCAAACCGCTGCGGTGATGCGGTGGCCGTTGACGAAGGTGCCCGCCGCGCTCCCCAGGTCCTGCAAGACGAAGCCCCCCTCCTGCCGCGAGAGACTCGCGTGGTGGGGCGACACTTGTGGATGCGGGATGGAGGCGTGGGCCTCGGGAGCGCTGCCCATCAGCGTTGTCGTGTGAGTCACGGGATGCTGCGCCCCGGCCCCGGGGCCGCTACGCACCCACAGCCAGGCCCTACCGGGCACAGCGGGGGAGGCGACCCGTTGCCGGGCCGCCTCCGCCTCCCGCTTGCGCGGCACCAGCGCCGCGACGACCGCCACCAGCAACAGAATCCCTACCAGGCCGATCAGGCCCAGCAGCGCCAACTGGAGCAGCCCCCAATCCACCGGCCAGGATATTTGCAGAGACGTCACGGGGCCCATTCCTGTGTATCCTCCACCTCGTCGCTGAAAAAGACCTCGCTGGTGCCCAGGTCAATCAGCTCCAGCCGCCAGCCGTCGGTGGTGAGCGGGTCTGCTCCTGTGTACTCGGCATGGAGCACCACCGGCCAGCTCTCGCCGTAGGAGACGGATTCCGTTTCCAGGGAAAAGTCCGCCGCCTCTACACCGCCCACCAGCGGGACGGCCCGCACGCCGATCGGATCGCCGTGGCAGGAGTAGTAATAGACGCTCAGTTGCAGATCCGCTTCCTGCATGTTCGGCCGGTCGGTGAGAGCAAACCAGACCTCGTCCAGGTCCGCCGCCGTGGTAGTGTTGTTGCCCTCGGCGTACTCCAGATAGTAGTTGGCCGGGTCTATGGTGATCTGGAGGCTGCACAGCTCGGCCAGCAAGCCGAAGGTGTGATCCGGCAGGGGGAACCGGCTGAACCATCCATCCCACTCGCCGGCAAGGGGGTCGGTGCCGGAGGGAACGGTGTAGTCACCCAGCGGCGCACCGTCCAGCTCCACCGCCAGGTCAACGTCGGGGACGGCGGCCGCCATACCTGCGTTGACCGCGATGATTGCCAACTCGCCGCCCGGGCCCAACTCCCACCCTCCGACGAGTAACTCCGGACGGGGAGCGCCGGGGATGGCACCGGGCGGGGGCCCTCCCTCCGGCCACTCTGGCAACTCCTCAATGCTGTAGGTGATGTGAGCCACGTCAGGCGCACCGCCTTCGGCCAGGCATTGGAATACGCCCACAAAAGGCGCCGGGGGTGGGCCGGGACCCCATATTCCCCCACTGCAAACAAAATCATCCTCGTCGTCGGTCTCCCCCCAGTCATAGTCCAGCATCATACTGTCCAGGCCGAAAAACGCCCACTCGTTGTCCCACTGGAAGACGACGCTGTGCTGGTGATAGCGGTAGGGTTCGCCATACAGCGTGGCGGCCAAGTCGAAGTGCTCACCACCCTCCACCCGGATACCGGCCACAGTGATGCCATCGGATTGGACGGTGTCGAAGGGGAGCAGCATGTCGTTGACCCGGAACCAGCCGTAGAGGGGGCCGGCCTTCCCGTCGGCGTCGGCGACGTCCGGCAGGTCAACGGGGTAGTCCAGCGGTGCAAACTGTATCTCCTCGAAGGTGACGCGGTAGATATTCCCACAGCGGCCCGGCTCCGGTTCCAGCGGGGCCATCTCACCCGGTGGTGACTCGACCCCACCGGGGAAGGGGCCGCTGTAGGCGGTGACCTGGAAGTGGAAGAGCTGACCGCACGGCGGCTCGGACCACTCCGGGGGCAGGTAGGTGAAACGGGCGGAGGGATCGGCGACGCGCCATTGGAGGCTGCCGTTCAGGTACAGCCGGAAGCCGTCAATCTGCGCCTCGTCGCCGGCCCAGTCCCAGCGCAGCATCTTGAGCGTGCTGAGGGGCACGTCCTCGATGTGCAGGTTGGTGGGAGCCGGGATCTCCTCGCTGGTCACTCCGACCCCGAACTGGACGCGGTAGAAGAACCGGTAGGCGCCGGGCCACTCCAGTTCCAGGAAGCGGCCATCCCAGGTCTCCGGCGGGGCCTCCCCCTCGGCCGGCTCACCCAGCGGGATGGCCTCGGCAGGAGGCGACACGCCGGTGCATTCGACCCGCACCGGCAGGGGCTGGTCGGAAGGCCAGGGGAAGGTGGCGCTGATGGGCTCCGTCGGCCCCCAGGGGAAAAGAAGGCCCGGTTGCCCAAAAACCACCTGCTCGGTCTCTGCCCCGGCGACGGTGACGTAGCAGTTGACGGCGTGGTAGTCGAGGTCGGCCACTAGGCCCAGGGCCTCTATCGTCAGCATCACCTGGCCGCCCTCCTCCGCGCCGATCTCGACCACCCCGTCGGCGGGGCCGTCCGGGTCGGGATGTGGGGCCTCTTCCTCGGGTGGAGCTTCTTCCTCCGGTGGAGCTTCCTCTTCCGGCGGGGCCTCCTCCTCACCCGGCGGCACTTCCTCTTCGCCCGGCGGAGCTTCCTCCTCACCCGGCTCGGCTTCCGTCCCGCCAGGGTCTTCATCGTGACCGGGTGTGCCCTCCCCCTCCGAAGGCGCAGGGACGGGAGGCTCGCCCGGCGGCAGGTTCTCCACCGCCCGCACCACCACTGTCGCCTGTCCGGCGTTGCCCCGGCTGTCGAAAGCGCGGGCGATGAGGGTGTAGGTGCCGGGCCGTTGGGGCTGCCACACGAAAGCCGTGCTGAAAGTGGTCAGACCCTCCTGGGGAGCAGCGCGGTTCTCTTGGAGCCGCCCGTTGGCCCACAGTTCCACCCGCGCGACGCTGTTCCTGCTGCGAGCAGTGACCAACACCGGCGTCGCCCGATCCATCCACACTTGCGCGCCGCTGGCCGGCGCGTTGATGAGCACCAGCGGCTGCTCGGCCGCCTGGGCTATGCGGGCACGCAAGAGCACCAACCCGACGACCAGCGCGACCAGGCAGCCCAGGAGCAACAAGACTACGATCACGAGAAAGGCACGGGATTTCATCGCTTACCTCCAGTATTGGTCTCCCGCCCCACTTCAGAGAAGACAGTAACCAACGTCTATAGTTCCGGTGCTGCTTTCGGAACGATTGTTGTAGGTATCGTAAGCCTGGACGTAGTACTCCAATGTGACGGTCGAGCCGTTGGTCGGAGGGTTCAGGCTGCGCTCAAGCTCCTCCGCCCCCACCGTGGCCACGTATATCGCCGTCGCCGTCTGGTTCATCGCCAGAGCCTGCCACTCCCCATCCCGCTTGTATTGCTCATCCACGACCCTGTAGACCAGCTTCACTACGTAAACACCCGATGAGTCAAAGACAGAAGCACTTATGGTGACCTCATCAGGCGTGCAGCCGATGGGGGGCCACAGTACCATGTCGTCGGACGCGGTAATGTCGGAAATGGTGGGGCCGGTGGTATCGGGTGGGATCGTCGGCGTTGGGCTCGGCGGGATCGGGGTGAAGGTTGGGGGGATAGGAGTGTAGGTGGGTGGGATCGGGGTGAAGGTTGGGGGGACAGGAGTGAAAGTTGGCGGGACAGGAGTGTAGGTCGGAGGAACAGGAGTATAGGTCGGCGGGATTGGGGTGTCGGTAGGGGGAATCGAGGTATCGGTCGGTGGGACCGGGGTGGGCGTGAGGAACTCCGCCGTCGGCGTCTCCGTCACCTCCGCCACCTCTCCAGTCACATGCACCGTCACGCTCTCCGGGGCGCTGGCCGTGTCGTCGGTGGAATAGGCACGCACCTCCAGCGTATAATCCCCCGGCGCTGTAGGAATCCAGGGCTGGATGACGAAGATGACCGGCTCATCCGGCGTAGGGTTCTCGTCGCTGCGATAGAGTGTGCCGTTGACCCACAGCTCCACGTGAGCGATGCCGTTGCGGCTGGCGGCGTGGGACTGCACCGGGATGGTGCCGGCCTCCACCTCCGCGCCGTTCAGTGGCACGTCAATCCAGACCTGGGTGCGGGCCGGGCCAGCTTCACCGCAGCCGGAGAGTACCACGGCCAGCAGAAGTAAAATGTGGAGCAAAGTAAACCGCTTCATATTTCACCTCCTCCTGTGGATGCTTGCTCGAAAGTCTAGTGCTACCAACCGCGCATGGAAAAGACCCGCCCCTCACTACATCTGCACACCTTATCACCTTTTTGCCCATCTGTCAAGTTAAGCGAGTCAATTAGCTCTTGACAGAATCGGGATTTTCGGCTATACTAAACACAATTTAGAATCTTACAACGGCTGTGATCCGGAGGAGTAGCGCCCGTGCGCGCGCCAGAGAGGTGGGCCTTGTGCTGAAAGCTCACTCGCAAGCGGCAGGCGTGAATGGGCCGGGGAGCTGCCAGCCCCAACAACGTCGAGTTCAGTAGGGCTGGCCGGAGACGGCACCGTTACCAGGGCCGAGGGTATCGTTCCGAGCTTGCCGGGGAACCGTACCTGCAAACGAGTGAGGCTGGCTCTTCACAATTTACGCGCCGTCATCGGCGCGTTTTTGTTTCACCGGGCCGGCTTAAGTGGGGTGGCACCACGGGATAGGTTTGATGCCTCTCGTCCCCAATGGGACGGGAGGTTTTTTATTTCGGGAGGTGGAAACATGGAATCTCTATCGCGGAAGCAGTTTTGCGCCGTCGCCGCACGGGGCAGGTTGGTTCCGCTCTACCGTGAATTGCCGGCAGATTTGGAGACGCCGGTTTCGGTCTATCTCAAGCTGCGGGGGCAGGGACCGAGCTTTTTGCTGGAGAGCGTCGAAAAGGCCGAGCAGGTGGGGCGCTATTCCTTTTTGGGGTTCAATCCCCGCCGACAGATCGTCGTCCGTGGCCGCGAGGCGGCTATTTTCCACAACGGGCGGTCGGAGACGCGCCGGCTCGCCGAGGGGGAAGGCCCGCTCCACGTCGTTGCTGCCGAACTGGCTCGCTACCAGCCCGTGGCACCGGTCCGGGAGGTGGTACAGGGCCTGCCGTACTTTTTCGGGGGCGCGGTCGGCTACCTGGGGTACGATCTGGTGCGTTTTTTCGAGCGGCTGCCGGAGACGACGCGGGATGAGCTGAGCTTGCCAGACGTGCACCTGCTGGTGACCGATACGCTGGTTGCCTTCGACCATGTGCAGCACCGTCTGTTGCTGATCGCCAACGCCCACGTGCCGCCCGGTAGCGATCTCGACGCCGCATACGACGACGCCCTCGCGCGGCTGAACGCGGTCGAGGAGCGACTGTGCGATCCCCTGCCGCCCTTATCCACGTCGTGCGGGCCGTCTGGCGGCGAGTTTACCTCCAATATGAGCCAAGAGCGGTTCAAGGCGGCAGTGCGGCGGGCGCAGGAGTACATTGCAGCCGGGGACATCTTTCAGGTCGTCCTCTCGCAGCGCTTGACCCGTCCTACCTCGGCCGAGCCGTTCGATATCTACCGCGCGCTGCGGCGGCTCAACCCATCTCCCTATATGTTTTTCCTGGAGTTGGGTGGCAATTCGCCTCTACATCTCATCGGCTCTTCGCCCGAGATGTTGGTGCGGTTGCAGGGCCGCACGGCCGAGGTGCGCCCTATCGCGGGGACGCGCCCGCGTGGTCGAGACGAGCAGGACGACCGGGCGTTGGAGGCCGACCTGCTGGCCGACCCCAAGGAGCGGGCCGAGCACGTGATGCTGGTGGATCTGGGCCGCAACGACCTGGGCCGCGTGTGCCGGTTCGGCACTATCGAGGTGCCGGATCTGATCACCGTGGAACGTTACTCGCACGTCATCCACCTGGTCAGCCGCGTCACGGGACAACTGCGCGACGGCGTGGATGGATATGATTTGTTGCGGGCCACCTTCCCGGCAGGCACGGTGAGTGGTGCACCCAAGGTGCGGGCGATGGAGATCATCGAGGAGTTGGAAGAGGCGCGACGTGGCCCCTATGCGGGCGCGGTGGGCTACTTCGGCTTCAACGGGAATATGGACACCTGCATCACCATTCGCACGATCGTTATGCAAAATGGTGTGGTCTATCTGCAGGCCGGTGCGGGTATCGTCGCCGATAGCGACCCGGGCCGTGAGTGGGAGGAGACCAGACACAAGGCGCGAGCGCTGGCGTTGGCGGTCGAGATGGCGGAGCGTGGACCGACGAGGCAAAGGAGCAAGAAGCCGCCGAGTCAAGTCGGTGGGCCGGCGGAGAATGGCAGGGGAAAGGTGCTCGTGATTGATAACTACGACTCGTTCACCTACAACCTGGTGCAGTATCTGGGGGAATTGGGGGCGGAGCCGGTGGTGCGGCGGAACGACGCGGTGACGCTGGAGGAAATCCGGGCGTTGGCCCCCAGTCACATCGTCATCTCGCCGGGGCCGGGCACGCCCGATGACGGCGGTATCTCGCTCGATGTGATCCGCACGTTTCACAGGACGACGCCCATTCTCGGCGTCTGCCTGGGCCATCAATGCATCGTTGCTGCGTTCGGCGGGCAGGTGAGGCGAGCACCCCGTTTGATGCACGGCAAGACCAGCCGGGTTTACCACGAGGGACGCGGTATCCTCGACGGGGTGCCCAGCCCGTTCAGTGCTATGCGCTACCACAGCCTGATTGCCTACGAACCGCTGCCCGATTGCCTGAAAGTCATCGCCGCCACGGAGGAGGGGGAGGTGATGGCACTTGAGCACAAGGCGTTCCCAACGGTTGGTTTGCAGTTTCATCCAGAAAGTATTCTGACTGAGCACGGGAAGAAAATTCTGCGCAACTTTTTGACCGGCTTTCAGAGGAGGAAAGGCATGATTCGTGAAACTATTCATCAGTTGTTGGAGGGTCAATCACTGCCGGTTGACCAGGCCGAGGCGGTGATGGATGAGATCATGACCGGCGCGGCCACGCCGGCCCAGATCGCCGGGTTCCTGGTCGCCCTGCGCACCAAGGGAGAGACGGCGGACGAGATCGTGGGCTGCGCCCGGGCGATGCGCCGGGCTGCCGTGCCGGTCTGTCCCCGGAGAGACGATGTCGTGGATACCTGCGGCACCGGCGGCGACCGGTCCGGCACGTTCAACATCTCCACGACGACGGCCTTCGTGGTGGCCGGGGCCGGGCTGGGGGTGGCCAAGCACGGCAACCGGAGCGTCAGCAGCCAGTCGGGGAGTGCCGACGTGCTGGAGGCGCTGGGCGTCAATCTCAGCCTGACGCCGGAGCAGGTGGCCCAGGCGATTGACGAGATCGGTGTGGGCTTTATCTTTGCGCCGAACTTTCACCCGGCGATGCGGTACGCCATCGGGCCGCGCCGGGAGCTGGGCGTCCGCACGGTGTTCAACCTGCTGGGGCCGCTCACCAACCCGGCGGGGGCGAGTGCGCAACTGCTGGGCGTCTACGATGGCTCGCTGACCGAGGTGCTGGCCCGCGTGTTGCAGCAACTGGGTTCCCGCGCCGCCTACGTGGTGCACGGCTTTGGCGGGCTGGATGAGTTGACGACCAGCGGCCCCAATCGGGTGAGTTGCTTCGGCATCGAGCCGGGAGACGGCCGCGTCGTGACAAAGGCGCTGGACCCGCGAGAGTTGGGATTTGCCCCCGCCCGGCCGGAAGACCTGCGCGGTGGTACCCCGGAGGAAAACGCCCGTATTATGCGGGCCATACTATCCGGTCAAGACCGTGGCCCGCGCCGTGATGTAGTGTTGCTGAACGCGGCGGCCGCCTTGGTGGCCGGCGGCAAGGCCGCCGATCTGCGCGAAGGCGTCGCCCGGGCCGCGGACAGCATTGATGGCGGTGCCGCTTTGCGTGTGTTGGAAGGCTTGATCGCGTACAGCCGGAGCCTCGGCGGCTGATCGCTACTCCGGGGATGTATCTTATGCGCTCCGAGGCGGTTCTCGAAAGCATCATCCGCCGGAAGTGGGTGGAGATTGCGCGCCGCAAGCGTGCCAGGCCACTGGAGGCCGTGCGGGCCGAGGCAGCGAATGCACCTTTGGCGCGTGACTTTGTGGCCACTTTGCGTGCCCCAGGGGTCTCACTCATTGCCGAGGTCAAAAGGGCCTCTCCCAGCAAGGGAGTGCTCCGCGAGGACCTGGACCCGGCAATGCTGGCCCGGACGTACGAGGCCAGCGGGGCCGCCGCCGTCAGCGTGTTGACCGACGCGCACTTTTTCCGGGGCAGTCTCGACGACTTGCGTGCCGTGCGGCGGAGCGTGAGCCTGCCGGTCTTGCGCAAGGATTTCCTCCTCGACCCCTACCAGGTCTACGAGGCCCGCGCCGCCGGTGCCGACGCCGTCCTGCTGATCGTGGCCGCCCTGGACGACGGCCGCCTGGACTCTCTCCATCGCTTGGCTTGTGATCTGGGGATGGCTGCTCTGGTCGAAGTGCACGACGAGATCGAGTTGGAGCGGGCGCTTGCGGTTGGCCCGCGTATCGTCGGGGTCAACAACCGCGACCTGCGCACCTTTGAGGTGAGCCTGGAGACGACGGCCCGGCTCCGCCCCCTCCTCCCCCCGGGTGTGGTGCTGGTCGCCGAGAGCGGCATCCATACCCGCGAGGACGTGGCGCGGCTGGCGGCTATGGGGGCCGATGCAATGCTCGTCGGAGAAGCGCTCGTGCGGGCAGTAGACGTCGGGGGCAAAGTGAGGCAACTGTTGGGAGCGTGAGGCCGTATCACGCAAGCTCCTGAGAGGAGTATACTTTGACCCGAATCAAAATCTGTGGCATCACCAACCTGGACGACGCCCGCTGCGCAGCCGAGGCCGGGGCAGATTTCCTGGGTTTTGTCTTCTACCCCAAAAGCCCCCGCTTCGTCACGCCAGACCGGGTGGCGACGATCACACAGGCGATCCGAGCCGCGTTTGGCGCGGACGCCCCGCGCTGTGTGGGCGTCTTTGTGGATCGGCCTGTGAAAGAGGTGAGGGGGGTGCTGGAAAGCGGAGGGCTGGACATGGCTCAGTTGCACGGCAGCGAGCCACCGGAGGCGGTGCGGATGCTCTCCCCTCATGCCTTCAAGGCCATCCGTCCCCGGACGCACGAGGATGCCGAGATGGCCGTAGCTACCTACTGTGACGTGATGCCGGGCGATGGTACGCTGCCTCAACTCTTGCTGGACGCTTATCACCCCCGGCAGTTCGGCGGGACGGGTATCCCGGTCAATCTGGACGTGGCCCGCTCGCTCGCCTCCCACCTGCGGCTGATTTTGGCCGGCGGGCTCACACCGGAGACGGTCGGCCCGGTGATCGAGCAGGTTCGGCCCTGGGGCGTGGATGTCTCCAGCGGGGTGGAGCAGGCCAGAGGGGTCAAGGATCACGTGCGCCTGCGGGCCTTTATCGAGGCGGTGCGCGCTGTGGATGCCGCACAGAAGAAAAACGGGGAGGGAGTGTGAGAACATTGGGAAATCGGACTGCTATCTCTCTTTCCAACGGGCCGCGCTACGGCCCCTACGGCGGCGCGTTCGTCCCGGAGACGTTGGTGCCGGCGGTGCAAGAGTTGGAAAGGGCCTACGAGGAGGCCATTGCCGACCCGGCCTTTTGCGCCGAGTTGGACGATCTCCGCCGCGAGTACGCGGGCCGGCCCACGCCGCTGACGCCGGCCCGGCGGCTGAGCGAGGCGCTCGGTGGCGCGCGCATTTACCTCAAACGGGAGGACCTGGCCCACACGGGAGCTCACAAGATCAACAATGCGTTGGGGCAGGCGCTTCTGGCCCGGCGGATGGGCAAGCATCGCATCGTGGCCGAGACCGGGGCCGGTCAGCACGGTGTGGCGACGGCGACGGCCTGCGCCCTGCTGGGGCTGGAATGCGTGGTCTACATGGGCACGCGGGACATGGCGCGCCAGCGGCTCAACCTCTTTCGGATGAGGCTGCTCGGCGCCCAAGTGCGACCGGTGGGCGCGGGAAGTCGCACTTTGAAGGAGGCCATCAACGAGGCCATCCGCGACTGGGTGGCGAACGTGCGCACTACCCACTACCTGCTCGGTTCGGCGCTGGGACCGCATCCCTACCCGCGCATCGTGCGCGACTTTCAGCGCGTCATCGGCGACGAGACCCGCGAGCAGGTCCTGGCCGCCGAGGGCCGGCTGCCCGACTTGTTGATCGCCTGCGTTGGCGGCGGCTCGAACGCCATCGGCTTCTTCTATCCCTTCATCGGGGACGAGAGCGTCGCCTTGATCGGCGTCGAGGCGGGCGGCGAGGGGATCGAGGGCGGGCGTCACGCGGCCCGCTTCGCCGACCCGGAGCTGGGGCGGTTGGGCGTGCTCCACGGGACGCAGACCTATGTTTTGCAGGACTCCGACGGACAGATCGCGCTGACGCACTCCATTTCGGCGGGGCTGGATTATGCGGCGGTCGGGCCGGAACACGCCTGGCTGCGCGAGATCGGGCGGGCGGAGTATACCTATGCCACGGACGCTGAGGCGCTGGAGGCGCTGCGCCGCTTGAGCGAGCTGGAAGGGATCATCCCGGCGCTCGAAAGCGCCCATGCCGTGGCCGAGGTGTTGAAGCGTGCGCCACGGATGCTTCCAGATCAGGTGGTGATCGTCAACGTGAGCGGGCGCGGCGACAAAGATATGCCGACCGTCGCCGCCGCGCTGGATTATGAGTTGCGAGCGAGTGAATGAGCGAGTCGGCTGGTGAGTGGAGGGTGGTGTTGGTGAATCGGATTTCAACTCTGTTCAAAGCGTTGCGCCGGGCCGGGCGGACGGCGTTGATGCCTTACGTGACGCTAGGCTATCCAGAGCGAGATAGCGCACTGGCGCTTGTGCCCGCCATGGTGGAGGCCGGAGCGGACCTTGTCGAGCTGGGCGTGCCATTCAGCGACCCGCTGGCCGACGGGGCCACCATCCAGGCCGCTGCCCAGCAGGCATTGGAGAACGGCATGACGCTCTCGCTGTGTCTGGAGCAGGTGGCGGCGCTGCGGGCTAAGGGAGTGACGATTCCGTTTGTGCTGATGGGTTATTATAACCCGATCTTTCAGATGGGCGTGGGGCGCTTTGCCCGTCGAGCGGCTGCCGTAGGCGTGGACGGCGTCATCGTCCCGGACCTGCCGCCGGAGGAGGCAGACGAGTTGCGAGACGCGCTCCGGGAGCGGGGAATTGCCTCGATCTTTTTGCTGTCCCCCACCTCATCGGATGGACGGGCGAGGTTGGTGGCCGGGCGCACCGGCGGGTTCCTCTACCTCGTCTCGTTGACCGGCGTGACCGGAGCGCGGGATCATCTCCCGCCGGGCCTGGCATCTTTTGTCGCCCGGGTGCGGGCGGTGACCGACTTGCCGCTGGCCGTCGGGTTTGGCATCAGCACGCCGGAACAGGCCGCCTGGGTGGCCCGCATTGCCGATGGCGTCATCGTGGGCAGCGCACTCATCGAGACCCTCGGCGCGGGGCATGACCCAGTGGCCGCCGCCAGCGCCTTTGTCACGGCCTTGCGGGCGGGGATGGATGGGGGACAGTCTCCAGGCAAGGAGGGAGATGATGGTCATTGTGATGAAACCGGAGGTTGATGACGCTGACGTGCAGTCTGTTTCGGAGCGCATCGTCGCGCTCAAGCTTCACCCCCGGCTGTTTCGGGCCGGGCGTACTCTCATAGATGTCACTGGCCCCGGCGGCGAAGCGTGCCCGGTCGCTGAAGAAACATTCGAGCGGATGCGCGGCGTCGAAAGAGTCGAGCGAGGGCTGCCACCGTTCAGGCTGGCCAGCCGGGAACTGAGGCCGGAGAGCACACTCATCTCGGTCAACGGAACCTGCATCGGCGGCGAGCAGGTGGTCGTGATGGCGGGGCCGTGCGCGGTGGAGGGTTACGAGCAGATGTGCGAGGTTGCGCAGGCGGTGAAGACGGTGGGGGTCAAAATCCTGCGCGGTGGGGCGTTCAAGCCGCGTACCTCGCCCTACAGCTTCCAGGGACTGGGGCGGGAGGGACTGGAAATCCTGGCCGAGATGCGGGCCGAATTTGGCCTGGGCGTAGTCACAGAAGTGCTGGCTCCGGGGGACGTTCCCCTGGTTGCCGAACACGCCGACATTCTTCAGATCGGCGCGCGGAACATGCAGAACTTTGCCCTGCTGCACGCCGTCGGCGAAGCGCAGTTCCCGGTGCTGCTCAAACGCGGCATGATGTCCACGATTGAGGAGTTGTTGATGGCCGCCGAGTACGTCCTCTCCCACGGCAACGAGCGGGTCATCCTGTGTGAGCGTGGCATCCGCACTTTCGAAAAGTACACCCGCAACACACTCGACATCAGCGCCGTGCCGCTCTTGAAGCAGCTCAGCCACCTGCCGGTGATCGTGGACCCCAGCCACGGGACGGGCAGGCGGGAGCTGATCGAGCCGGTTTCGCGGGCGGCGGTGGCGGCTGGAGCGGACGGGTTGCTCATCGAGGTGCATCCTCACCCGGAGGAGGCGCTCTCGGACGGGGCGCAGTCGCTCAGGCCGGAGCACTTTGCCGCGCTGATGCGGGGGCTGCGGCCCGTGGCCGAGGCAGTGGGGCGGGTGATATGAGAAAACTCGTGAATAGCCGGGTTACCGTCGTCGGGCTGGGGCTGATGGGCGGCTCGCTGGCCGGGGCGTTGCGTGGTCGCTGTCGGACCGTAGTAGGCGTGACGCGAAGAGCGGAGACGGTTGAGGCAGCGCTGGCGCACGCTCTGGTGGACCAAGGCACGACTGATCTGGCGGACGGTGTGCGCGAGGCGGACGTGGTCGTCTTGGCGACGCCGGTGCGCACCATTCTGCGCCTGCTGGCCGAGATAGGCCCCTTGTTGCCCGAAGGTTGCTTGCTGATGGATGTGGGTAGTACCAAGATGCAGATCGTTGCTCAGATGGCGGCGCTTCCCGACCACGTTCAACCTCTGGGAGGGCATCCGATGTGTGGCAAGGAGGTGGCGGGAATAGCGGCGGCGGACCCGGCATTATATCGGGGGCAGACTTTTGTGCTTACTCCTCTTTCGCGCACGTCAAAGGCGGCACTGGCGTTGGCTTGTGCGTTGGTCGAGGCGGTAGGGGCGCGCCCGTTGTTGCTCGAGGCGGGCCGCCACGACCGGCTGGTGGCGGCGACCAGCCATCTGTCGTATCTACTGGCCTGTGCCCTTGTCGGCGTGGTGGATCAGGTGGCCCCTGCAGACCCGGCCGTGTGGCGGGTCGCGGCCGGCGGCTTCCGCGATACTTCCCGCCTGGCTGCCAGCGACGTGACGATGGTGCTCGATATTTTGTTGACCAACCGCGAGGGAGTGGTGGAGGCGCTGAGGGCCGGCGAGGCGCAGTTGCGCAATCTGGCCCATCTGGTAGAATCCGGCGATGAAGAGGGTTTGCGGACTGTGTTAACCGCCATCCGCGAGCGCCGGATGAAGATGTGAAGCGTGAAACGTGCTGCTGAGGGGATCAAATGAGCCGACTAGCCGTACATCCTGAGGGACCGTTGCGTGGGCGCATGCGCGTGCCGGGCGACAAATCCATCTCCCATCGGGCACTGCTGCTCGGCGCTTTGGCCGAGGGGGCGAGCCGGATCAGCGGTTTCCTCCCCTCCGATGACTGCCTGGCGACCCTGGACTGCCTCCGGGCGCTGGGCGTCGAGATCGAAACCCACGACGGCACCACACTGACCGTCCACGGACGTGGGCTGCGCGGGCTGCGAGCGCCCGCCGCGCCGCTGGACTGCGTCCGTTCCGGCACAACGATGCGGTTGCTGGCAGGCATCCTGGCGGGCCACCCGTTCGAAAGCAAGCTCACTGGCGATCTGCAGTTACTTGGCCGCCCGATGCGCCGTATCGTCGAACCGCTCCGCCGGATGGGGGCCGAGATCGAGGATACTGACGGCCGCGCTCCCCTCACAATCCGTGGGCGACCGCTGCGCGGCCGCGATCACGCTCTGGCCGTCGCCAGCGCTCAGGTCAAGAGCGCGCTGCTCCTGGCCGGGCTATACGCCAAGGGGTCTACCACCGTCCGTCAACCCGGCCCCGCCCGCGACCACACCGAGCGGATGCTCGCCGCGATGGGGGCGGACATCGAGGTGAACGGTCTGACCGTCACCCTCGCCCCTCCCCTTTTGCCCCTTGCCCCTCTATCCCTGACCATTCCCGGCGACATCTCGTCGGCGGCGTTCCCGCTCGTCGCAGCGGCGCTGGTGCCCGGCTCCGAAATCACCGCCGAAAACGTGGGCGTCAACCCCACCCGCACGGGCGTGCTGGACGTGCTGCGGGCGATGGGAGCCGACCTCGCCTTGGATAAAGAGCGCGAGCAAAGTGGCGAGCCGTTGGCCCACGTGACGATACGCGCGTCGGACCTCGTGGGCGTGGAGATCGGGGGTGACCTGGTGGTACGGGCGCTCGACGAGTTCCCGGTGCTGGCGGTCGCCGCGACCCAGGCGCACTGCGCAACGCGCGTGCGCGACGCAGCCGAGTTGCGCGTCAAAGAGACGGACCGCATCGGAGCCATCGTCACCGAACTGGGGACACTGGGAGCGCGCATCGAACCGCTGCCCGACGGCTTCGTCGTTGAAGGACCAACCCCGCTGCACGGCGCGGTGGTGGACAGCCACGGTGACCACCGGCTGGCGATGGCTCTGGCGGTGGCTGGCTCGATCGCGGAAGGGGAGACGGTGATCGAGCGCGCCGAGTGTATCGCCGACTCCTTCCCGGGCTTTGTGGAGATGATGCGAGCTTTGGGGGCGGCAATGTATATGGACCTGCGTCCGCCTACGCGGACGGGGGTGTCCACGCAGGCGGACACCCGGCCGGAGGCCGTTCAGAGTTGATTTCAATCACCGACAAAGCACAGCTTGAACAGTTACGGTGTAAAATGACCTCTTATTCGATTGACGGATACACGCAACTGGTGGGCTTGCTCGGCTGGCCGGTGGAGCACAGCCTCTCTCCGGCAATGCACAACGCTGCCTTCGATGCGTTGGGGCTGAACTATTGCTACGTCCCGCTGCCGGTGGAGCCGGGGCAGGTAGAGGTAGCCGTGCGCGGCCTGACCGCGCTGGGCTTTCGTGGGGCGAACGTGACGGTGCCACACAAGCAGGCGGTGATACCTGCGCTCGATTCCATCGCCCCCGATGCCAGAGAGCTTGGCGCGGTCAACACGCTCGTCGTCGGTCGAGACGCGAGTGGCACGCCGGCCATAAGCGGATATAATACGGATGCTCGAGGGTTCGTCGGCGCATTGCGGCAGGGTGGGTTTGAGCCACAGGAAAGGGGCCGCGCCGTTGTCGTGGGAGCGGGGGGGGCAGCGTGGGCGGTGGTCTTTGGCCTGCTGCAGTCGGGCATAGGAGAGATCGTGTTGCTCAACCGCACGTTGAAGCGAGCACAAGCGCTCGTCGCCGATCTGGGGGGAGAGCGCGCGCTGCCGCTCACGCCGGAGACGCTGGTCGAATCCGCCCGCGCCGCCGACCTGCTGGTCAACGCGACGACGGTGGGGATGTGGCCCCGTGTGGATGATTCCGTGTGGCCCGATGGCGTGGCCGTTCCGGCGCACCTGACCGTGTTCGACCTGGTCTACAACCCACCGGAGACGCGGCTCTTACGACAGGCGCGGGAATCTGGCGCGCACGTCATTGACGGGCTGGGGATGCTCGTGCGGCAGGGGGCGCTGGCATTCGAGATGTGGACCGGCGAGACGGCTCCGGTCGAGGTGATGCGTGAGGCCTGCGAGCGGGCGCTGGGAAGATAGCGATGCCGCTTCTTGAGGGCAGGCTTACAGGGAAAGGTCTTCGACGTGTGTCCCCTCTCCTGCGCGTAAGTTCTCCCTCGCTCTTGCAATACGCGCCAGAAAGCCGTGCCGTTTTGCGCTCGAGACGCCCCCGAGACGGGGGCTACGAGCCTGGAA
>JBHIET010000027.1:0-37554 GCA_046760785.1 Anaerolineae bacterium
TATGCACTCGAAGGCACGGCTCTTGGCCCCTTGCTAGGGGTTATGCGACAGTCTCATACTGACTAAATAATACTGTAAGACAGTCGTTTGGGCAATAACCCGTATGGGTGATTTGACGAGCAAGATAATAGATGTCTTTAGCCCAGGTAGCCAAGGTCGCTCAGTCGTTCCAATATTTCTTCTTCCTCACTTGGCGACAGCGTGTCAATTCCCAACATTGAATCCGATGGGCTCCACTTGTAGGTGGAAACTGGGCGGCTGACCAGCGACGGAGAAAGCCACTCCTGTAGCACCCGACCATCCATCCATTCAGGCACAGCGCAGCCCAGCACATGCAGCACTGTCGGTGCAATATCCCCTAGCCAGGCAGCGGGACGCTCTTCTGTCGCCTGGGTGATGCCGGGGCCGGCGGCAATAAGGATGCCGTCCAACCGATGTCCTCCCGACTCATGAATGCGCGAAGCGCAAAATATCTCACCTGGTTGATTACCAAACTCATACCCCTGGCGGGTAATATAGGCCAGATCGCGCATCGTTATGACTAGGTCAGGGGCGTGGACAAGATTAGGACCGTGGTAGATATCCTCTCCTTTATTAATTCTATCTACCACGGGCTTGCCATCTGCCGGATCGACTAATTCCTTCAAGACCTGACATAATTCATCGCGCAAAGCCTCGTACTCACTTCCTGGTGCGACAATACCCTGGGGTTCCCGCCCGGCTAAGTTGATGTAAATCTGCCCCTGGTAGCCGAAGCTATAGGCACGGGTGCGTGACCAATCGATTCCTTCGCCAAAATCGGTCCACCCCGTGCGGGGTAGCAGCTTGATACGATCTCCCAGCAAGTCCTTGATAATCCGCTCCACACGACCCAGGTGCGCCCATCGTAAGAAACGTGAGACGTTGCTGCGCGTGAGGCCAGCGCGAGCCAGGAACTGACGTAGAGGTGGAGGTGACTGGGAGATCAGATAGCCTTGTTGGCGCAACCATTCGTTCAGAAACACGTCTTTATACAATGGTCCAGAGCCATGATCGGACGCGATGAATACTGTGGTCTCAGGTCCAGCAGTGGCGATTAACTCACCCAAGTGACTATCTATCCGCTGGTAGAATTCTAGGATAACATCCCGATAGGCAGCAGAGCGTACGGGGTCATAGTCAGGGTGGGATGAATCCATATGACGCCAGAAAATGTGAGATACCTCATCGGTACCCCGATAGACAATCATGAAGAAATCCCAAAGCTCCTCAGCCAACAGAGATAGGGCGGCGGAAGTAAGGCGGTCGGTGATTTCGTAAATGTCGTGCAAGAAGGTATCCTCATTGTCCAGGTAGCTATATACCCGGCGGTTGACCCGGTAGCCATTCCGTAAGAGCCGGTCGCTCAATTCAGGCGGATAAGTGAAGCTCTTGAAATTGGGTGTGCCCAATCCGCTGGTGAGAAAGCCGTTGACAGGCTCAGGCGGATAGGTCATAGGAACGTTCATTACTCCCACACGTCTCTCCTGCTCGCTCAGCAGTTTCCAGAGTGAGGGAGCACGGATGTGATAGCGAGTCACCGGGCGCAGCCGATAGCTATCCGGTTCTCGATACGTAAAGTCAAACACCCCGTGTTTGCCAGGGTTTGTCCCGGTCATGAAAGTTGACCAGGCTGCTGCCGACACTACAGGTAAGACAGACCGTAATCGGCCATATCTTCCCCTCTCCATCAGACTGCCCAACACAGGTAGATGACCAGCTCGTGCCCATGGTTCGATCAGATCTAGTGTCGCTCCATCCAGGCCAATGACCATCACACGTGAAACAGTTGACATCGCTCTATCTCCTGGTAGACGCTGCACGGTTGCGCCAACCAGCGATGGTCTGGTGCATCAGCGCCGCGTCATTAGGCAGAATTCCTCCCACAAGCCACAGCATCCCTGCATAGGTCGCTATGCCTACTCCGATAGACACTGGCAAGGGCCATGTTCGCACCAACCAGATGACTGTCCCCATAACCAATGTCGCCAACGCCGACCTGGAAAGCAACTGGATGGGACTCGACCGTACCAGAAATCGAGCCACGTGCAGGTAATTCAGCAAGAACAATAGCGCAGAAGAGCAGAGACGGGCCACCGCTGCTCCTGTCGCACCCCAGGCAGGGTCTAGCGCCAAATTCAAAAGTGCATTGGCCGAAACACTGACCAGCAGGAACAATGAGCTCCAGCTCTGGCGGTCGTGGACGAGCATCATGCGTGAGTTGGGTACGTTGAGAAACATAAAAACCAGCGCCAGGATTGAGATCTCAAGCACCCTGGCAGTTGGTTGAAACTCGGGACCAAAGACCAGAGACACGATCTTAGGGGATAGCAAGGCGACTCCTGCGACCATAGGCAGAACGAGTGCCCCCAAGTAGCGTATTGATCGCTTGTAAAGCCCAGATAGCTTTTCCGGCGAGTACAACGCGTAGCGCGTCATCAGTGGGTAGACCGCCAGCCGGTAACCCTGGGAGAGTATAACAAGGCTGGCGACAACTGTCGTCGCTGCGCCATACCAGCCCACCTCAACCTCGTCGCGGAGTGCACTCAGAAGGACAACGTCGAGCTGGCCTTCCAATGTCATCAGAGTAGTGATGAGCAGAAAAGACAAGACCGTACGCCAATTGCGCGCTAGAGGAAGCCAGTCGAACCAGTCAGCACGTTGTATTCCCCCGAGTCTCTTGACGGCCACAATCAGCAAAGCAACCATCCCCAACAGGCTAGCGATCACCCAGACCCAGGCAACCTGCTGCAGACCGCCTCCATTGATGAGTACCAGCCCTCCCCCGACTAATTTGAAAAGGCTGACGCCGGCAAGTATAATCGCTGGCATACCAAAACAGCGCTGACCAAGTAGAATTGCCTGGGCCACGTAGGTCAGGCTATCGGGCACCAGACTCAAAACCAGGGTCAGGATAGAAATGGCAGTGCTTTGGTCATAGTCAAAGACAACCAGAACCACAAACAATAAGATGCAATATGATAGCAGCGATAACCCAAGCCGCAAGATAAGGAAGTTAGTTAGGTAACGCGACGCTCTGTCGGGCTCGCGAGACACCTGACGGATGACCAAGTCATCCAATCCTCGCGCAATGGTTGTAGAAATGACCAGGTAGGTAATTGCCAGGGTGAAAACGCCCGCCTCGGCTGGCCCGGTCAACCGACCAATCAGGATGAAGAGTAGGACGTTGGCAAAGCGCGGCGCCAGGCGGACGACAATGGATAAAATAGAATCGCGCACCAACTCAAACACTAACATACCTCACATATCCCCAGTAGATTTTATCGCGGTGCACACGTAGCCCAACGTCTCATCCTTAATCCGATCCAGTGGGTCCAAGTAGAAGAGAATCAGAGGCACGACCAGTTGGAAGATCAGGCCAAACAATGCCCGTAGCGGCCACGTCCAGCGCCGACCGCGCATTCCCTGAGGAAAGACCCAGTGGTTGATATTCTGCAACTGAAAAGAGAGAAACCAGAAATAGCCTCCCATGGGCTGGATGAATTCGATCCTCAGCCCCGCTTGCTCCGCCAGATGGTGCAGGCCAAACGAAGTATAACGATAATAGTCATAGGGCTTTTGGTGTTGATGCCAGCTTTGAGGAGCAGACAAGAACAGCCGTCCTCCGGGTTTCAATACGCGGCTGATCTCTCGCAACACCTGTAGGGGCTCCGCCACGTGCTCTAATACTTGAGCACAAACAGCAGCATCGAAGGTTCCCTGGTCAAAGGGCAAGCGAACCAAGTCACTGATGACATCCAGACCACTGTAGTCCCATGCGGCGTCGCCGACCGCCAGATCGACTCCTACATAGCGAGTGTGAGAAAATTCTGGCTTGAACCGTCCCTGACCTGCGCCAGCGTCCAACACCCGTGCCTCCGGTGTTAATGACGCGCCGGCCTTTTCCACGAAGTCATATAGGTGATAGACGTTGACTTCAACCCGTCGTTTAATCCACTGGGGTATATAACGAGGTAGTCGTTCGAGCCGTTTGGGCATCTTGCCATCCTTTTCCACACTCACCCTGAGACTACTTCAATGTCGCAGCTGAACTCGGCTACCTCATCGAGGCTGACCCATATACCACTCTACCGTTCGACGTAGTCCCTCATCAAAGCTGGTCCGCGCCCGAAAGCCAAAGAACTGCTCTGCCTTGCTCGTATCCAGCCGGCGACGGGGTTGTCCGTTCGGCTTACTGGTGTCCCATACGATGCGTCCCTTGAAGCCCGTCAGTTCTGCGATACGCTGTACCAAGTCCTTGATACTGATCTCAAAGCCCGAACCCAGGTTCACCGGCTCGGCGCCGTCGTATCGCTCGGCTGCCAGAACAATTCCTTCCGCTGCATCAGCAACGTATAGGAATTCGCGGGTGGGCGAACCGTCGCCCCATACCACAATCTCGTCTCTGCCGCTTTCCTTGGCCTCGACGCATTTGCGAATGAGGGCCGGAATCACGTGTGATGTTTCTGGGTCGAAGTTATCTCCTGGCCCATACAAGTTAGTTGGCAGCAGATAGATAGCGTTGAATCCGTACTGCGCCCGATAGGCCTGCCCCTGCACCAGTAACATCTTTTTGGCCAATCCATAAGGGGCATTGGTTTCCTCGGGATAGCCATTCCACAGGTCTTCCTCCCGGAAAGGGACAGGGGTGAACTTGGGATAGGCACAGACAGTGCCGATGGAGATAAACTTTTTCACCTTCCTCAATCGAGCTTCTTCCATCAATTGAGCGCCCATGATCAGGTTGTCGTAAAAAAAGGTGCCCGGTCGAGCCCTGTTGGCGCCAATGCCACCAACGATGGCCGCCAGGTGAAAGACCACTTCAGCTTGATTATCATCGAAGGCACGGCGCACTGCCTCAACCCGGCGCAGGTCGTATTCGGCGCTGCGGGGGACAAAAATCTGCGAACATCTCCGTGCTCGCAACGCTTCAACCAGGTAGCGCCCCAAGAAGCCCGCTCCCCCGGTGACCATCACTCGCTTGTCTTTCAGGTCCATTTCTCCTCCAAAACCTGCCGATAGAATCGTTCCAGCTTGGCACCAATCCGATCCCAGGTGAATTCGGCTTCGGCTAGCTGGCGGGCGCGCCGCCCCATTATCTCGCGTCGTGCCGGGTCGCGCAACAGCGTCAGCACCTGGCGGGCAAGATCGTCAGCGCAATCGGAGGCTATCAGACCAAACTCCCCCCGACGTACCAGATCGGCTGTACCACCTACCGCCGTCGCTACCACTGGCCGCCCGACAGCCATGTAGTCGTTGATCTTGAGCGGATAGCGTCCCCGGTTAGCGCCGCTGTCCCGTAGAGGAAGCCAGCAGACATCACAGGCGGCCAGGTAACGATTAATCTCGTCGTAGCGAATGCGCCCGGTGCGCCAGACAGCCTCGGGGGCGGCGACCAATTTTTCCACGGTGACGTTACAATAACCCACCAACAGCAAGCGTGCCCCAGGTTCGGCCCGATGGATTCGGTCAAAGGCCTGAGCCATCAACACGGCGTCACGGTGAAAGATCGCTCCGATATAGCCAATAGTAAGCACATCTTGCGGCCAACCCAAGGCACGCCGAGCCTCCGCCTGCGGAATAGGATACAGTTCATCTATATCGCTGCCGTTGGGCAAGTGTAGAATTGTCTCAGGCACCACTCCCAACTCGATTACCCTGCGATGCAGGAAACTATTGATCACGGTAGTGCCGTCGGCCCAGGTGCGAAAGCTATCTTCAAAAAAGGTCTCCACCGGGCGCAGTACCGTCCGCACCAATCGGCTGGGCCGCTCTTCCACCGATCCACCCCGACCGAACCAATCGCACCAGTCGAGGATCAACGGAGTGCTGCGCCGACGCTGCCAATAGAGGGCCGGAAGAATTGACGTCGGGCGGGATTCGAAGGCGTGTACCAAATCAAACCGCCGCCCCCGCGCCCATCTGATGCGGGAGATTACATTCCATAGGTCCCACCCAGAGCGGAGCGGGCCCCACAACAGGTCTGGCGCCTCGACTAAAGTCACCCCTGCCTGAGTATCTAGCCGAGTATCAAAACGCAAGCGACGGTTTCGCGAGGTGGACAGCACGGTAAGCGTGTGACCTCGTCGAGCCAGGCTACGTGCTAAGTGCAACGCCCGCCAGTAGGTCCCTTTACCTGCCGGGCCAAAGAGCAGCATCAGGATTCGCAGAGCGGCTCCTCCCTCAATGCCGTGGCAATTCTCAGACCATCATACGATCCACGCAGATAGGCCCAGGCCGAGTCCCAACGCCGGTGCCACGCCAGCTTAAGCAATGTCTTGATGGCGCTCCCTACGCGATAGGGGATCACGAACAACCACTGCCAGTCGTGCGCGTGTTTGCGCAGAAACCGCACTTTACCGCGGGCCATGTAATATCGTTCTCTCGGTGTGCCCACTCCTCCACTGCTATCTGCAACTTTGTGCCACATGCGCGCTCGTGGCACCATCAGCAAGCGATACCCTGCCCGTCGTGCCCGTATACATATGTCCAGATCATCGTAGTAGAGGAAGTAGCCCGCATCTAGCAAACCGATTTCTTCTAATAACGAACGGGAAAACAGGTGAGCACATCCTATCAGATAGTCCCGCTCCAGCACCTCATCCCATTGACCCTGATCTAGCTCGCGGTCGCCTGTGCAGTTCATCTCTAAAGTCAGCGGATTCCGATTCCCGCCAACAGACCAGATACGCTCAGGGTCACTTGCAAAATAGATCTTGGGAGTCAGGATTCCCACGTCCGGTGCCACCTCGCGCATGAGTTCATCCAAGATAGCCGGATCCACAGTGACGTCATTGTTGATGGCAAAAACGTAGTCAACTCCCTTGCTCAGCGCATAGCGCAACCCGACGTTACACCCGCCCGGGTATCCCAGGTTCCGTGCGTTGACTATAACCTCGACGTCGGGAAATCGGTCTTTGATAGCTTCAACTGTCCCGTCTGTTGAACCGTTATCTACAACGACGACACGAAAATTGGGGTAGGTCATTTGTGCTAACGATTCAAGACACTCTAGAGTGACCTCCCGCTGGTTCCAGGTCAGAACGACCACGTAGATTAGAGGCGGAGATGAATGAAGCGTTTGGATCGCAGTGGGAGTTTCACAGGTGGACATACTCACAAGTACCCCAGATCCTGTAGGTGCTGAGAAATCTTGGTCTCTTCTTCAGGTGTATAGGCGAACTCACTGCCTGGAGATGAGATGCCCGAAGGTGATATGGAATCTGATACTATGCTCTCAATTGCACCGTTGACGAATGCCTTATGAAGCACTACGCCATCCATATATCTGGGGATAGGCAAACCCAGGACTCCCAATATGGTAGGTGTCAGGTCTAACAAGCGTGCTCCTTCGACGCGTGCCCCAGGTCGGACGCCCGGCCCGTTGACGATCAAGATACCCTCCAGGCGGTGAGAGCCAGTCAGTGGCATATCGCTGAAGTCGAAACGTCTTCGGGTTTCAAAGACGGGCGCCCCTTGGCTATCGTAACGCCCCCGCCCCCAGAAAGCGTAGTCCTTCCATTCAACGACCAGGTCTGGTGCTTGGTCAAGAAACGGCCCGTCGTACAACTCCTCGCGCCGGTAGACGCGCCGCACGATGGGTCGTCCTGTCTCCGGGTCCAACAGGGTCGTGAGGGCGTCGGCAATCTCTTGGCACAACTGCTCGTACTCGCTCCCCGGCTGAACGATTCCGGCTGGCTCTCGCCCCTTGAGGTTAATGAAGATGTTACCACCTGCGCCCAACACGTAAGCCCGTGTCTGATCCCAGGCGACGGATGAGGTAAGTAGAGCCGATTCAAAGTCTCCCTTGACCCGAGCAAAGCGACGAGCGCCCAGTCTGACTCGAACCGCCGCCCGCGTCTTGGTCGGCACATAGCGGCGATAGGCTTGAGCCAGTAGTTTGATCCCGGCGGCCCGGAGCTGTCTCAGGGAGCTGGCGCTACCCGTGCGAAACTGCAGATATCCAGCCCCGGCCAGCCAGCGGTTCAGATTGATCATGCACCGGAACGGCCCAAAGCCGTGATCCGACATAACGATGATGACCGTTTCACGTTCTTGGTCATCGGCGGCAATCTGTGCCATCATAGCCCCAATGGCCTGGTCAACTCTCTGGTATACGTCGCGTATCACGTGACGATGGCGCGCTGCTGGGCTGCCTTCGGGGGCATCCTGGCAATGCCAGTAGGCGTGCTGAGCGTCGTCAATGACTCTAAAGACAACAGCGAACAGATCCCACGTCTCGGTTTGCAGGAGATACAGACTCAAGCGCTCGCGCAGCTCAACCGCATGCAAGAGCTTGCCGGCGAAGGCAGTCATCGGGTCGGCGACGTGGGAGTCGTAGTCAGGGATGATGAAATAGTCCGGCACGACCTTTTTGAACTCGTCAAAGTACGTTGGCGGGAAAACCAGATCACGGGTGACGGTTGGTGCAAAAGGGCCTCCAATCATCACACCGTTGACAGGGCACGGAGGAAAGGTATGGGGAACATTGACGCTGATGACCCGGCAATCTAGCTGGCTAGCAATCTCAAATATAGTTGGAACACTGATATGCGAAGCATTGGTTACCTCGAGGTTATACCCACCGGGCCGCCGACGCACGAAATCATAGAGGCCATGTTTGCCCTGGTTGACGCCGGTCATAAACGTAACCCAGGCCGGCGCTGTGGTTGGCTGTAGAGTGGACGCCAAATACCCACGACAGCCCTCAGACATCAGACGAGATAGATTGGGTAGATGGCCTTCTGCTGCCCACGGTTCAATCAAGTCGAAGGTCCCGCCATCCAGTCCGATAACCAGTACTCGCTTTTGTGCTGCCGTCACAGTAATCACTCCCTATGCCTTACGTATCCGCCGTCTGTGGCCTAGATCAGGTTCATCAAAGCGCAGTGACCTGACAGACAACTCAGTCACGCTCAGGCACCTTATATATCCATAGATGACAATCCGGCGAATAAAGGAAAAAGCCTATCAGATCGGCGACTAGCTCCGTACCTTCCTCAATAGACTGGAGATTCTCTTTGGTCGTCTGTGTGAGACTGGGGTTTTCCCATGCCCGCTGGCTGATAATCAAGTATTCATATCCTTGTTCCTGATAATAGGCCAGGGGGTGGTTCCCCAGACTACCATAACGCCCCACTTGCCAAGGGGGGCTTGGCAAAGGCGGGCCGGTCAGATCAATTGCGATACGACTATTGATAGGCAAATGCTCCTGGATCCAATTCAGGGCTAACGTTCTGACATCTGGTTGTGTCATTCGCCAATCTCTCTGCAGGACAATGGCACCCCAGAATATAACCAGAGGAAGAAGCAGTAACGCCAGACCATATTCTTGCCTCACAGGCCGAATCTTTTGGAACCACTCAGACAGCTTTGCCGCCACTCGCGCCAAGCCATAAGCAGCAAGCAAAACCAAAATCGGTGCAGTGGGCAACCAGCTACGGTGGTAGCGCGGTATCTGTGTCAGAATGATTATCCAGAAAAGGGCAGGAGATGCCAGGAGCAAAGCCGTTTCTCTTGGTTTTTCCTTTAATAGGTACCCGACCCCTACCAGAGCCAGAATCGTCGCCGGCATTACCTCCGTAGTGAACATATACTTGAGCCACCATACATAGGTCGCTTCGAGCGGAAGCTCACCGCCAGGGCGACCGTAAACGCGGATCTGCTTGGCTAGATAGTTCAGGAACGTTGGAAACTCCGCAAGGACAAACGGCGACCCGATGAGAAAACCGACCAACACAGTCCCCAAAGCCAGAAACAAGTTGTGGTCCAGGAATGAACGTTCTTTTCTGCCCCTCAGCAAGTGAGCTACTGCCAGGGTTAGAACCGCAGGGAAGGCCGAGTATTTGGTTGAGATGGCCAGTCCCGTGACAAACCCAGCCAGTGCATAGTATTTCCTCTCGCCGCTCTCGTAGAGCCGGAGAGACAGCAAAACGGCCAGGGTGACGAAGGTGGTCATAGCAGTGTCTGTCGTGGCGAAATGAGCATTATAGACCAGGGCGGGGCAGAGAGCCAGGAGGAGGCTGGCTACAAGACCCACTTTTTCGCCGAACAGCCGTTTGGCAAGCAGATAAACTATCGGGATCAGCGCCATGCCAAACAAAGCCGATACCGAGCGACTGACAATAAAGAGCGTTGGAAAATCGTACGCGCTAATCTCTCTAAAGTTCTCGTAGTACGGGATGTCCTGAACCACTTGGAAAACGCCGAGACGTGCGCCGGCCAGGAAATACACAACATAGGTCAGAAACAGCACATAGATGAACACGGACCCATAGTCGAACCATCCAGGATTGAAGTTGCCTGTGTGCAGGATCTTCAGGGCGGGCATTACCAGGTAGCCTTCATCGGGGTGGTACAGATATGGCAGCCCAAAGTCGTTCCCCCACAGGCGTACAAGTCCACCCAAGGCTAGGATCAAGAGTAGCCCCAAAGTTGATGCATTCTTGCTCACATTTGCTTGCGCGGGTGATAGCGCCTTTCGAATATGCTTTACCATGTAGCTCCAGCTTGCCGGTGCTCGGCAGATTAACAGCACATTGCCGATGGCCAGCAATCTGACCACGACCATCAGCCTACAAGTTCATACAGATATTTCGCAAGTTGCACACTGGTGCGGTCAATTGTGTAATGTGCCTGAAAGAGCCGGTACCCCGATTCGGCCAAATACTGTCGAAGTTCTGCATCATCCCTCAGAGTGAGAATAGCATCTGCCAGGGCTTCTGGATTGGCCCGTTCACATAGATACAGATGCTCACCATGTGTAAACGCCGTCCGTATAAGAGAACAATCGCCCGTAATTAGTGGCTTGCGCATGGCTAGGCACTCGTAGATCTTATTCTGAATCGTGCACAAGGACTGTCTGGTTGTTCCGAACACTCCCAGACAGATGTCCGCTGAGGCAATATGGGCTGCCAATCCCTCCTTTGGAATCCATTCTGTGAAATGGATATTATCTAACTCTAACTCCTCGACTAAGGCTAGAATTGCAGGCTTCTCTGGACCGCGTCCAATCAACTCGAACTGGATGTCTGTCTTGTGCCGCAGAATGTAGGCTGCCCTCACAATGTGTTCGATACCATGTAGTGGAATAAACGTGCCATAAAAGACTACTTTGGTGGTGTTCTTATCATCGCGTGGGGGAGGAGATAATGGACGGTAGAGCCGGTCGTCGGCACCAAGAGGAAGCAACTGAAACCGCTCGGGCGCGACCCCGTATGCCTTCTCCAGGTAATCCACATAGGCTGGCGTGTCCATAATCAGGAGGTCGGGCAGGCGATAGGCGATTGCCTCAGCCCAGTATATCAGTCGGCTTGTGAGCGGGCTGGTAGCATAGAGCCCACGTTCAGTGGCGATCAGGTGGAGCGACATGAGTACGTCTAGCACAAGAGGCTTTCGGCGTAACCAGGTAAGCACTCTGCCCACATAGGCATCGAACTGCCCGGGGTATCCAAGGATCATAACATCATAATCGCCGACTCTTTTGTACTTGGCAAGCAAATCCCAATACGCCCGTGCTACTCTACGTAAAAAGCTCAGACTGCGCCAACCTCCACTGGCTTTGTCAACCCGGTCCTCAACCCCTGTCCAAAGCTGGGCGTGACATTCAACCACCTCTATCCCCTGGTGGCGTAGTCGCTCCTTCATAATGCTATTTCGAGCATAATTCTTCCGATAAGTACCGAAATAACAGACCCGGAGCGACCTCTCCACCTTACTTTCGATGCACATTATCTTCCCAGCCCTGAGTCACAGCTCTACGCGACCTGGCATCGCCCCACCTGCCATGTCGAACCATCTCTCGGCGTCTAGCCCCCTTTGCTCAGAATGAACTGTACGTGCCAGGTCAGAAACTCGCCCAGCCACGGTAGACGCGCCACGTTGAACGGAAGAAAGCGTGTTGATTCGTGCCTGATCCTTAGCCCGGTTTCTACTATGATCTGCCGTGCGCGGCGGATAGTCAGTGGATACAACCCCCACTTGCCACAAGAGGTGGCATAGCTGTCCACCTTGTGCTTATGGAGACGCAGCGCCCAACGTTCACCTAACAGGTGGTAGGGCTTGAATTGATGGCCGCCCACAGGACTGTAAAAAGGAGGAAAACTCAAGTAGGCGACGCCATCAGGAGCCAATACCCGTTCAATCTCAGCTAACAGTCGGGCGGGGGTCGGAACATGTTCGATCAGGCTGGCGCAAAAGACTATAGAAAAGCGGCTGGAATCAAAGGGAACCTGTAAAGCGTCTGCCAACACGAAAGTCGGCGGTATTGTCTCAGGCCGACTCAGGTCAATCGAAACCACCTCTGCCCCTGCGTTCGCCATAACGCAGCTGTACCCACCACGACCACATCCCAGGTCAAGCACTCTGGCATTCTGGATATGGACTCCTTGTTCCGTCAGGTAATCCAGAATCAGCCGCCCCTGGTAGACCTGGAATTGATGATAATCATCATCGCTACGGAAACGACGGCGGGCCAGATGCAACAAGTAAATCCACTCGCGAATCATCGCGGCCTCTCTACCGCTTTTCCCAAAACGGTTGTAAGATGAACCTCACCCCACCACCTCGAACACCCACACCCTGTCCTGATGGTATACCAGCCTGTAATGCACACTGTCCAGCAACGCTCCGGGATCCAGCACATCCGGCCCGCTGTAATTCACCCGCCCCTGCTGCTGACCGATGTACACGTGCGTGATTCCCCGCTCCTCCAACAAGGCCAACGTCTCCGGATCATCCATCCCCGCCTCCTGGATTTGCCGAGTTGGCTCGTTGACCCACTCCCGATACCCAGGTCTTGGCCCCTGTTCTGTTCCGTAGTTCAACGGCGGTACCGTGTTCGCCCGCCCGGCCAAGAGCGGCAGCCACCATCCTCCATCGGAGCCAACAACCACGCCCCCACCATAGGCAAAGAACGAATTGATCAGAAACCTGGCCTCTTCCGGCGTGTTCTCCCGAACCCACGCCATCGCCCGCAGGTCAGGCCGGGTGACCATAGCGTGCTGCGCTACGCGCACGTCCCCCATCCGTACACGTGCTCCTCCTAGGCCCACTACCGCCACGAGCAGGGTGACCAGAGCACCGCTCCCTTTCCAGGACAACCGAGACACCTCACGTCCCAGCAGACCTCCGATCAGCACCCCGGCGGGGATGTACGCTGCCATAAATAGCGCATGATTACTGATGGCCCCGCTGCCGGGAAGCTGAAGCCAGTCCGGATTGGTAGCGATGAGAAGCAGAAACCACCACAAAGACATCACCAGTACCCCACGCCGACGCTGCCACAATCCCACCGCCGCCGCCACCACCAGGAGCAGCCATCCCACCGGTCCCATATAGCGGGTGAGATCACCAATGGTGTTGTATTGGCGGATAAAGGAGGAGACCTGGCTGGGCATAGTGGTCAATTGTTGTCTAAAACTGTGTAAGATTCTCCCCTCGAAGATGTGTATGAACCAGGGGAGAAAGAACAAAACCGCCCCTATTCCCACCCAGGTTACCCGGGCCAGAGTCTGTCGCCACGTCCCCCGGCGGAGTGCGAGCAACGTCCAGGCCAGGACAAAGAAGACGTAGAAGATCAGCACACGATAATGGATCAGCGCCAGCCCGCCCACCGCGAGCCAACCCAAGCCAATGAGCCGCCAATCCCGACGACGGGCCTTCAATGCCGACCAAGTCACAAGCACCGCCGCCGGCAGGATCGTCTGTCCGGCCAATTGGGTGTAGCGCCCCCAATTGACGTAGAACATCGGCATCGGTGAGAGCAATCCCGCCACCAGCACCGCCACCACCCCCGCCCAGCGGTTCCCGCTCACGCGCATCGCCAGAGGGTACAGCACCAACACCGCCAGGCCGTTAAGTACCTGTGCCCCCCAGAGCACCGTTTTGGCCATCTCCATTCCGGTCAACCAGTGCAGGACCGCCATCGTAGCGTGAAAGCCGAAGTGATAAGTGAATGTCTGTAGCTCCGCATACGGCTCCCACGAGTCGAACATCCCGCCGTGATCCACCAGCAACTGGGCGATCATCGTATGCTGGTAAGAGTCGCCCCACATCGGCGCGTCCAGCGTGCGCACCACCAGCAGCCGCACGCCGAAGACTAGTCCCACCGCAACCAGCAGCGCCAGGTCGGGCCACAGAGCCTCAGAACGCGCCCACCGTCGCAGTGCTTTCCAGCTTTTCCGAGGACGCCAGGCCCGGTATCGCCAGACCAACGCCGCCAACCCACCGAAAGCGGGAATCCAGGCGTACAACGGTCCTATGTGCAATCCCGCCAGGCCGGTCCAGAGGAACAAGAGCGGATACAATGCCAGGCTCAGCCCGACGGCGATGCCAAGCCTTTCAGCCCACGCCGCCGTGAACAGGCGGCGCTGGGCTTCCCTCCCCTTGTGGGGGAGGGTTGGGGTGGGGGCCTCCAGCACCGGCTCTTTCGGCCGGTGTCCCCCTGGCCACAGCCACGCCAGCAGCGCCCACCCCGGCACCACGAAGAGCAGCCCCGCCACCGCCAGCAGACCCAGCCCCTTTAGCGCTGCTCCCGCCAGATCCACTACCACCCAGCGCGGATCGTAGACCAGCCGGAAGGCCATCTGACCGTCCAGCGGCTCGTGATCGCGGTAGAGCGCCCCATCCAGGTAGGCACCGCCCCGCCCCGCGCCGACTCCGGCCCGGCCTGCCGTGTCTGTCTCCAGGAAAGCGTAATAGTAATCGCCGTGCGAATCGCGCCGCGGCGGGAAGGAGAAACGATAAAATCCCGGCTCCGTCACCTGTGCCAGCGGCAACGCAGCCACCGCCAGATCGTCCGTGGCCCCCGGCTCGGCCCTGAGGTGCAGCCGAACCTCACCCTGGCCGTCCTCCTCCGGCTCCAGCCACACCTCCACTCCATTCAGCCCTCCGTGGTAGGCGACGAACGTCTGCCCTACCGGATGGCCCGTTTCCAGAACCACCCCAGCCTCGGGCAGGACGTGCGATTGGCCCACGTCCACAAAGTCGGAGCAGCCGGTCAGCAGCAGTGCCACCACCGCCAGAAGCACACCGATCCAGCGGCACCTCATTGCGTGGCGACCTCCCTCTCACCGGCATCCAGTTCCGCTCGCCGCACGCGATACAGCGTCTCCTCCAGCATCCTGCGGTTCAGGCGCACCAGGTCGGCGATCAGGCCGATCAGGCAGACCTGGAAGCCGACGATGGTCAGAATAGCCGCCAGGATGAGTGACTGTACCTTACCAGTTCCTACTCCTTGCAGGAAGAAGTACAAAAAGCGCAAGCCCAGCATCGCTCCGCCGGCGACCAGCGCTCCACCGATCGTCGTGAAGACTCTCATAGGGCGGTACATTACATAGAAGCGGATAATGGTGACAGCCGAGAGAGCCATGAAGGAGGGAAGGCTGCGCACCAGGCGCGACCGGCGGGCCTGGGGATTGGTGCGTATCGGAACGTAGACGACCGCCATCCGGCGTGCGCCCGCCTGGATGAGGGTTTCCAGGGTGTAGGTATAATCGCTGAGCACGGTCAGCCGCAGCGCCGCCTCGCGGGTGAAAGCGCGGAAGCCGCTGGTGGCGTCGGGGATGGGTATGCCGGAAGCCCGCTCCACCACCCAACTCCCCCAACGCTGCAGCAAGCGCTTAAACGGCGAGAAATGGGCCAGCGCCGCCACCCCTCGGTCGCCGACGACGATATCGGCCCCTCCCTCCAGGATTGGCTGGATCAGCCGGACGACGTCCTCCCCCCGGTACTGATTGTCGGCGTCGGTGTTGACGATGATGTCGGCGCCGGCTGCCAATGCCGCCTCCAGCCCGGCCAGAAAGGCAGAGGCCAGCCCGCAATTCTGCTTCAGGAGGACGATGTGATGAACCCCCAGCTCCCGCGCCACTTCGGCGGTGCGGTCGGTGCTGCCATCATCCACCACCAGGTACTCGACGGTGTCCACTCCCGGTAGCTCACGAGGCAGGTCGCGCACCGTCTGGGGGAGAGTGGCTTCTTCGTTATAGCAGGGGATCTGGATGATGAGTTTCATCGCTTGACGGAGCTATTCTACCACGCTTCCAAAGCCCGTCAACCGCAGCGCCGACGGGCGCGACCCGGAGACCGTCGTGAGGGGCAATGTTGACCGGCGGATACTTCGGTCACGGCAAGAGAGTACCTTCGGATATGTTCAGTTCGACTATCCGTCCATCTTGCCAGTAGAAGGCAACGACGGGCCCCTTTACGGGTTGTTCTGAGAGCAACCGGTCTATCCGCTCGCTCGGTGATACCGTGCTCTCCTGGATGTGCAGCGCTTCGACGTCCGGTTCTCCTGCCTGTGCCTGCAGCAGCCACACGGCAAACAGAATCCGGTTCCCGAAGGCGTAGGCATACTCGACACGGTCGGGTATATTGATGAACCACAAGTGACCGGCCTTCCCCGGCGGCAGGTCCAGCATTGCGGCTTTCACGCGGGAGAACAGGTCGTATGAAATGTCGGCGGCGTGGTCCCACCAGTAGGCCCGATGGATCAGAGTGACCAGGTTAGCCCCCAGGATCACTACCACTGCAAGAATGGTCAGCCATCGTTTCAGCGAGGAACTACCTGAAGTTGCGCCCCAGGCGAGGGCCATGATCGTTCCAATAGTCAAGGCCCACCCAACTGACGAAACATAAGTCGTCCGCTCGGCCACAATCAAGATCACAGGAGCCAGAGCAAAGACCATCCATAGGACACCAAACCAGATCGCCCGGTTGCGCACGACCCAGCCTCTCGCAAACCACAGGCTCAGGGCGCAAGCGATGGCAAGGAAGACGATGACAGGCAGCGTCGCAAGGGGAAAGCGGGACAGGAAGTCCATCGAGGCGGGTAACGCGACTGTCTCCATCAACAAGTAATAGACCAGGTTCTTGGGTGGTGCCAGGAGGGTAAACGGTACATCGTATGCGCCGCCGACCTTCAGGCGATACAACGTGTATGCAGCCGCTGCTCCAAGCAGCGGCACCAAAGGGGCTAGCTGACCCGCACTCGGGCGCCATAGTCTGCCACCATTTTGCGCTGGGAAAACGAAGAGGAAATCGTAGAAGCTCAAGAAGAGTGGCAGCGCCAGTGCGGTCTCCTTGAACCCAAAGCTGATAACATAAAGCAAGAAGGTGCTGGCCCACCAGATGTGTTTGCCGCTGTCTCGAAACTTGATGTAGGAAATCACGCCCAGCAGGGCAAATGCGGTCGCCAGCATTTCATGACGAGCGGTCATCCAGACCACCGCCTCCGCATGACAGCCGAGCACCGCAAACGACAGCCCGGCCAACAGACTCGCCCGGCGATCTCGCGCCAGGCGCTGTCCCAGTATGGCAACCAGCACGGAATTCAGGGCGTGAATGACGAAATTGACGACGTGATGACCGATGGGGTTGAAGCCGAACAATGTCCACATCCAGCCCAGGGATAACTCAGACAGTGGGCGATATTGCCTGCTACACGAGACGTCGGAAATCGCTTGTAGGGGTGCAGGGAGAGGGCGCCCGCTATTGCGAGCGTATAGCATCCAGTCGTCACCCAGAAAGTAGCCGCAGGCCCAGGGCAGGAACACCACGAATGCAACTAAGGCCACCAGGAGGTAGGCCGGCAAGGGATTCGAGCCTCTGTGTGTCCCGTAGGCTTCCATCGCGCGCTGCATTATAACTCATTCCAGCCAGTGGACAATACGACCGGTGTCTACCCCTCCCCATCTGACCGCTGCTTTCTGCCTTGACCTTGACTGTGCTCTATGCTAGAATGCCCGCGCTTGAATTGTGACGACGACAGAGTTGCCCGTTGAAGTGACAAGCGAGACTACGCCGTGAACCATACGGACGAATCCCTGGCGGTTATCATCCTCAACTGGAACAATTCTCCTGACACCATCGCTACAATCCAGGCCATCCGAGGCTGGAAGGAATTGACACCCACCGTCTGGGTAGTGGACAACGGCTCGCAAGACGATAGCGTCGAGCAGATACAACGCCAATGCCCTGATGTGCGGCTCTTGCTGAGCGATCACAATCGGGGCTTTGCCGCCGGCAACAACATGGCAATTCAGCAGGCCCTGACCGAGGGACGGGCTACCAGCTTTCTGTTGCTCAACAACGACGCGGTGATTGACGAACCGGGTGCGCGCCGGCTGTTGGATACGCTCGAACGCACCGGGGTGGGCATCGTCGGCCCAATTCTGCGCGACCCACCGCCGGGGATGAGTCTGCAAGCTGCCGGCGGCTTGAACCCCGCGTGGCGCGTTGATACCCACCTGCATCACATACCTGACGAATCAGCACCCTACCCGGTTGATTACGTGCCGGGGACAGCCATCCTGATCGCATCCGGAGTGTTTGAGCGGGTGGGGCTGCTTGACGAGGAGTACTTCATCAGCGGCGAGATCGCCGACTTTTGCCTGCGCTCACGACGCTATGGCTACCAGCCACTCATTGATCCGGCTGTGGCCGTCTATCACGATACCGGGCGCTCGTCGGAACTGCGTGTGGCTTTCTACACCTATTACTTCTTGCGCAACCGCTTTCTCTTCGTGCACAAGTTCTACCCTCGCCTGCGCTGGCTGCTGGTGCCCCGCTGGACGTTGTTCGGGTTGGTGTCTGTAGCCACGTCCTGGCTGCGAGGCAATCGGCGACGCGCACGCGCGTTGTTGCTGGGCCTGCGTCATGGATTAAGCGGGCGGTTTGGACGCCGCAGCGCCGACGTTCTCGCTCTGAAATGACCATCCCTGAGGGTCGGTGATATGGGGAGATTGGTGGAGAGGCTACGGAGACTGCCGCACGGGGATACTATAGGCGCATCTCTCCTGCTAATGGCGCTGCTCGTCGTTTTCTTCTGGCGGGCAGTGTTCCTGGGAGAGAGCCTGTTACCGGTGGACTTGATCTACGAACTTGATCCCGTCTGGCAGAGCCACGCCCCTCCGGGTTTCACCGCTCCTGGCAATCGCTTGTTATCTGACCAGGTATACATGTTCTATCCCTGGAAGGCCGAGCTACGACGCCGCTTCTCCGAACGACAGGTGCCGTTGTGGACCCCCAGTATAAACTGCGGTCAACCGATGATGGGCAACGGCCAGGCCGGAGTTTGGGACCCGTTCTGGTTATTGGCATCTCTGGTCCCTCTGAACGACTCGTTCTTCGTAGTCGCAGTCCTCAGGCTGTGGGTTGGCGGGGTATCCACGTTTTTGCTGGCACGCCAGGTTGGCATTGGGCGCCGTGGTGCGACCCTGGCCATGATTGCGTTTGCCTTCAGCGGCCCGATGATCGTCTGGTTGGGCTACCCGCTGCCCAACGTGATGGCCTGGTTACCACTCCTGTTGTACCTCAGTGAGCGCGCACTGGCAAAGCAGAGCCTGACCTTGATCGTCCCGATCGGGATTGTGTTGGCCTGGCAGTTCTTTGGCGGCCATCCTGGAACCTGCTTTCACGTTGTCGTCACCTGGGCTTTCTTCTGCCTTGCACGAGCCATCACGCGCTACCGATGGCAATGGCGTTCATTGGGCCGGATGCTGGGCGGGATGGCGTTGGCCGGCGCCATTGGGGTATCACTCTCGGCGATACAACTACTGCCGCTGGCCGAAGGAATCCTGAATAGCTCAACCTTGGTGAACCGTCAGGCTGTCCCGGCGACAGGAGCATCGTTACTGAAGACAATCTCGTTCGCGTGGCACCATTGGCCATCCGCTATCACGACGCTCCTGCCACAGTTTTTCGGCACTCCAATTGACAACAGCTACTGGTATCCCTATGAGAACTACAACGAACAGACTGCTTACGTGGGTATCGTGCCGTTGGCATTGGGGATCCTGACTACACTCACGTGGTGGTACAACCGTCGCCGTAAGGAAGCGTCTCCAAATTCGCACGAGGACGCCCCGCAAGCGCTCTTCATTGGGTGGATATTGCTGGCACTGGGAGTAGCCCTGCAGTTCCCGCTATTCAATATCGTCAATACCTTGCCGGTCGTCGGTTTGATCAATCACGGTCGCGTGCGTATGGTGTACGCGCTGGGACTGGCGCTGCTAGCGGGTTATGGTTTAGATATGCTCGCCAGGGTTCCAAACCCGCGCTTTAGCGCCCGCAAGAGATTCCTGTGCATTCTCGCCGCCTTGGCCATCATCAACTTGCTCTGCGTGGGTCTGGCCTATGTAGGCGTGGCTGCGTTACAGGATCAGATTATCGCTATGGCCAGAAACCAGGTCGAGCGGATGAAAGCCATTGACCACCCGCAGTTTCCCTACTCGTTGGAATATTATTATGACAGGGTCAACGCCCGCTATAGACAGATGCGTCAATTGTACACCCCGGCCACGCCGCAGATGTTTGTGCCAGTGGGTATGGCGTTAGCTGTCGGCCTGCTAGAATTGAGTCGCCGTCGTGGGGGGAGCCAGAGGATATGGCTCGAGGGGTTGGTCCTTCTGACGTGCGCTGATCTGTTCACATTCGGCATGCCAATAAACCCCACGATGGATCGAACCCAGGTCTACCCCACCACAGAGGCCCTTGAGTTCTTGCGGCAGCAACCGGGTGTCTTTCGCGTGGGGGGGCTATACCTGGCCTTGATGCCGAACAGCGGTATGGTCTTCGATCTGTCGGACGTGCGTGGGTGCGATCCCATCGTGCCCTGGCGGCAGGCGAACTTGCTGAATCATATAGAAGGTGCTACTCGTGTGAACCACTACGGCGTGCTCCGCTCCGCCAGCAGCCACTTGCTTGACCTGATGAATGTCCAATATATGGTTACGGACAGAGAACTGGATGGGCGCTGGGAACTGGTTTTCGAGGAACGTGACAGCACAATCCGCGTGTACCGTAACCACAATGTCTTGCCACGCGCCTTCATCGTGTATCAGGCAGAATACGCTGCCGGCCCCCACGAGGCGCTGGCCCGCTTGCTGGAGGACACCTTCGACCCTCGAACAAAGGTGATCTTAGAGGGAGCAACGCCAGGTCTTGTCTCTACTGTCTCGCCAGGAGCCGAACAAGCCCGGATCGTTCGCTACGAGCCTGAGCGAGTTGTCATTGAAAAAGATACTTCTGCCGACGGGTTCCTGGTACTGACCGACACCTACGCGCCCGGATGGCAGGTGCAAGTTGACGGGCAGCCGGCCGAACTATATATTGCCGATTATGCATTTCGTGCCGTGCGCGTCCCAGCAGGACGGCACCGCGTCGAGTTTGTTTACGCGCCGTCAAGTTTTGCTATCGGCGTCGCGCTTAGCCTGGCGGCGGCGGTGTGTTGCATGCTGTGGGGCGCTGTGCTTGTCTACCGCAGGGTGCGATGAAGGTCCTATACCACCTGACCATACCCTCCTCGTCGGCTGCCCACGACGCCGTCGTCCAGGAGGTCAAAGCTCTACAGACACATCTGGGCGGGGAGATCGTCTACCTGAACCCGGCCCGCCGACCCGGCTCCCTTTACCCGGAGCGGCTGTATGGGCTGCACCGTCTGCTCTACTTGCGCCGACGAGAGGCAACCGTACGGCTGCATCACGTCTACAACCCCCATCTGTTCTACTTCCCCTACCTGCGCTGGCTGCGACGCCCAATCGTCTACTCGGTCACGGCCGGGCTGCGGTTGCAGCAGCAGTACGGAGACCTCAAGAAGCTTGAACGGTTAGCGGCTATCGTCGTCAGCAACGAGCGCGACCGGGCAACGCTACGTGGGTGGGGGCTGGAGAACGTGCACGTCGTCCGGCCGGGGATAGATACCTCCCGCTTTAGCCCGGCGCCGATGTCTCCCGGCCCTGGTTGCACGCTGCTGGCGGGATCGGCCCCGTGGACCGAGGCCCAGTTCCACAGCAAGGGAGTCGAGGCATTGCTGGGAGCGGCGGAAGCCCGACCCGACCTGCGTCTGATCTTCCTGTGGCGCGGCCTGTTGTTCGAGGAGATGCAGGCGCGGGTGGCACAGCGCGGGCTGCAGGCGCGGGTGGAAGTGATCGACCGGCCGGTAGACGTGAACGAGGTGCTGGCAAGAGTCCACGCGGCTGTGGTGTTGGCGACCGACGCAACACTGGTCAAGGCATTTCCCCATTCACTGCTGGAAGCAGTCGCAGTGGGGCGGCCGGTGCTGGTCAGCCGCGCCTTGCCGATGGCCGACTATGTGGAGCGGACGGGCTGTGGCCAGGTGGTGGAGGCGGTCACTTCCGAGGGGGTACTGGCAGCGCTGGCGCGGCTGGAAACAGACTACGACATGTACCGGACGGCGGCACTACAGGTGGGACAGCGGGATTTCTCGCGGCAGACACTGGTGGAGGCGTATGGGCGGTTGTATGTCTCGGTGGAGTAAGGTATAGATTTATGATGTGGGAAAAGCGCCGCGTGTGTCACTATCACACTACACTCGGCGCTGGCGTTTTCCATAGGATAGCTCACTTACTTCCGCGCATCATGACGGGCAGGTAGACGTTACAGGAGGCCAGGAGTTGATGTTTTTACCAATTGGGTGTATCATTTCATTCGTCCGTTTTCGCAAAACTGAACTACGCTCGTAGCCTCAGGCAACAATGCTTGATCTGGGAATCGTCATCACCAGTTACAACACTCGCGATCTGCTGCGAACCTGCCTGCGCTCGGTCTACGCCAGTCAGGGCGATTTCAGCTTTGAAGTTTGTGTCGTGGACAATGCCTCATCCGATGGCAGCGCCGAGATGGTCGCCGCCGAGTTCCCCCAGGCGCGGCTGATCGTCAATGCGGAGAACGTGGGCTACCCCAGTGCCAATAATCAAGGACTGGAAGCTTTCGGCTTTGCCGACAAACCAACCAACCATCCAACTAACCACCCCGCTTTTGCACTGCTCTTGAACTCCGACACCGAGCTGCCCCCGGACGCACTGGCGCGCATGCTGGATTTTATGGCCGAGCACCCCGACGCCGGCGCCGCTGGCCCCAAGCTGGTGCTCTCCGACGGATCGCTCGATCGAGCCTGCCGGCGCTCATTGCCCACGCCGGAGGTCTGCTTCTACCGGCTGACGGGCCTCTCGCGCCTTTTCCCCCGTAGCCGGCGCTTTGGCCGCTACAATCTGACCTACCTCGACCCTGACCAAGTCACCGAGGTTGGTTCCGTCGTGGGGGCATTTATGTTAGTGCGGGCGGAGGCCATTACCCAGGTGGGCCTGATGGACGGGCGATTCTTCTTATACGGCGAGGACCTGGACTGGGCCTGCCGCATCAAGGCAGCCGGCTGGAAGATCTACTACAATCCAGCCGTGACGGTGCTGCACGTCAAACGGGCCTCCACTCGCCACAGTACGCGAGCTCAGATTGAGTTCTATCGCGCGATGGATATTTTCTACCACAAGCACTATGCTGCGGAGACACCCCGGTGGCTCCACGCGTTCATCGTCAGCGCCATTTCGCTTCGAGAGAGATTTGAACGATTAAGACTTGCTGTCACCCCGACTGGACGACAATCGGAGGCTAAGCTGTGAAGTCGAAGACACAGACTCAGATGATCTTTGTGCTCACGTTGGCCCTCACCGACACGGTGATGGCTGGTCTGGCCTTCTTCCTGGCCTATTGGATGCGCCGCTGGATTTCCCTGCCAGACGAGGCTCAGAATATAGGGAGTTTCCCCGACTATATCAGCATCGTTCTGACTAATGTCGCGTCCATTCTGGTGGTGTTTGCCTTTTCCCGCCTGTACCGCCTGACCCGTAGTCAGGCACGCGTTGATGAATTGTACTCCATTTTCGCCTCCACCACGGTGGGCACGCTGATGGGCGTGGCGCTCTCCTCACTGCTCTTCAAGAACAGCCCTCTGGAACTGGATTACTCACGGGGGATGATCTTCTACGGCTGGGGTCTCACCATCGTGTTCGTCACTGCCGGCCGGTTGGCACACGCACAGGCCCGTGCCAGGCTGCGGAGACAGGGGTGGGGGCGCGACCGGGTGCTCATCGTCGGCACCGGTGACGTGGGGCGGATGGTCTTCCAGAAAATCCAGTCCAACCCCGGCCTGGGGTACGAGGTAGCAGGCTTCGTCGCCGCCAATGGCCAGCATGATGTTCCACTGAGGGCTCCGATCCTCGGCCATGCTGGCGACTTGGCGCCCATCATTGGTGAGCATCAGGTTGACGAGGTCATCATCGCTCTGCCGGAGGCGACCCACCAGGAAATCCTCATGCTGATTTCGGAATGCGAGCGGGGCAAGGTGACGATCAAGGTCTTCCCCGACGTGTTCCAGATTATGGCCAGCCAGGTGAGTATCGGCGACCTGGGGGGGTTGCCGCTGTTGACCGTGCGCGACATCGCGCTGCGTGGCTGGCGGCGTACAGCCAAGCGGCTGATGGACATTGTCGGGGCGGCCTGCGTGCTGGTATTAGTCTCACCGCTGATGATGCTGATGGCGGTCCTGATCAAACTGGACTCACGCGGCCCGGTGTTCTACGCCCAGGAGCGGATGGGGCTCGATGCTCGCCCCTTCAAGATGCTGAAGTTTCGCTCCATGCGACAGGACGCCGAGGTTGGTGGCCCTGGCTGGACGGTGGAGGGCGATCCTCGCGTCACCCGGCTGGGCCGCATTATACGCCGTATCGACGTGGACGAATTGCCTCAACTGATCAACGTGCTGCTCGGAGAGATGAGCCTGGTGGGACCGCGGCCGGAGCGCCCTGTCTATGTCAATCAGTTTCGCCGCTCCATCCCGCGCTATATGGACCGTCACTGGGAGAAGGCTGGCATGACCGGCTGGGCGCAGGTCAACGGACTGCGTGGCGACACCTCCATCACCGAGAGGACCAAGTATGACCTGTGGTACATCGAGAATTGGTCGCTGCTTCTAGACGTCAAGATTCTGATCCGCACGTTCTTCAAATCCTCAGGTCACTGAACGCCCATTGATCTGTGAATGCCAAAGCAAAAGCGTCGCCAGGGGCTCGGCGTTCCCCCTGGCGACGCTCGTGAGTACATCTAACCGCTGTCGGAGCGGGCCTACATCCTCTGCCGATTGACGAAGAAGAGCACCGCCACCCCTGCAGCCAAGATCAACACCAGTATGCCACTGACCTTGGCAACGGTGGCGAAAACGCGGTCGAAGACCGAGCTACCGCCAGATGGCTCGTGACCACTTCCGCTCGCTGGCGCAGGTACAGCGGCCTCACTGGGGGTCTCCGAACCCTCGCTCCGCGCGTTGCCAAACTGGATATCAAGGCTAGTTCCCTCTACCAGCGGCACAGCCCACTCAGCCGGACCGCTGGGCGCGTAGCCTGGAGGCGAAGCCTGAATCACCCGGTAGGCCCCTGGGACCAGTCCGGTGAAGCAATAAGGTTCGCTGACGCCGTTGGAAGTGTAACGACCTATCACGCCAGAGGCATCGGCGATAGTAAACTCCGCGTTAGGCAGGAGTTCCTCGGTTGCCTCATCTCGAAACGTGTCCCCATTCCGGTCGTGGTAGGCCAGCACGCAGATGGAAGTGCCCCCAGCCCCTCCACCACCAGCCTCTGCCATAGACGCGGGGGTCGGCTCGGCCGCGGGAGGGGCAGGCAGCGGTGTGGGGGTAGGTGTCTGGCTGGGTATGGAGATTACCAGCGCCTGACCCGGCCAGATCATGTCGTTGGTGCCCAGAGAGCTCGCGTTCAGTGTGCGAATTCGATCCGCCGGCACATTATACATCAGCGCGATGCCAAAGACAGTGTCGCCGGACTCGACGATGTGGACGACAGCGCCGTCAGGGCGGGGAGTGGGGGTCGGACGTGGCGTGGGCGAAGGGCCATACGTGGGGGGCGGCGGTGGAGGCAGGGGAGTCGGCGTGGGAGTCTCCGCCGGCGCAATGACATTCAGGCTGGCGTCGTCCCACTGGGCCCCGAGTTGGTACGCAGCCCATTCGGGGTTGGAGTAGGCAAACACCGTGACGGCCCCGGCCTGTGCTACCGCTTCAACCGAAAACTGGTACCAGGCAGCCGCTGAACCCTTACCGTGAGCAAGAGGACTGGCCTCTGGACTCCACACGACTTGTCCAGCGAAGGGATCCCTCCCACCGGTGGGGTCAATGCCGACTTTCATGTGCACGTTACCTGGGTGGTTACCTTCCGCGTACATGTAGCCCCAGATGGTAAAGCGCAACCGTGACCCCGGAGTGATGCCCTCAACCCGCTGAAGGATGCCCGCCAAGTGAGTAGCGTAGATAATGCCATATTGCTGAGACTTATATCCGCCGTGAACTCGTATCGGCTCAGTACATAGATTATACTCGGGCCGCCGGTTTCTCCATGCAGGTTCCACTTCACCTTCATCAACGAACCAGGCTTCCCAGCCATTGGCCAGCTTAAGCTCACCTACGTTTTGGTAGTAGTAAAAACCTTCTTCGAAGCCGGGGTTCTTCAACAGATTCGGGCCTTCTTCTTGTGCTGATAACGATACACCCGGCGTGGCAGATACGGGCAGGACCGCCACCCTCAGCAGCACAGCCACCAGCAGGCCGCCGGTTAACATCCACTTTCGCAGCACAGCTTCCCTCCCGAAACAAAACTAGCACGATAGATGACAGGAAATTGCACCAACAACCTGGTTGCCCCCGCCACCCCCCAGACTTGCCAAAGCAGGCGAATTATAGCACAATGCAAGTGCTTGTCAAACTTTTCGGCAAACCTCTGAGAGTCGAATTACGGAGCGTTTATGCGTGTCCTGATGATCTCCAAAGCCTGTCTGGTAGGAACCTACCAGCGCAAACTAGAGGAAATCGCCCGTTTCCCGGACATCGAATTGATGGTCGCCGTACCGCCATCGTGGCGCGACGGCAGTCGTATGATCCAGTTGGAGCGTGCCCACACTGCCGGTTACGAGCTGGTTGTCGAACCTATCGCGTTCAACGGGAACTTCCACCTCCACTTCTACCCCCGCTTGGGGCGGCGGCTGCGCACCTTCGTCCCTGACATCGTGCACATAGATGAGGAGCCCTACAATTTCGCCACCTTCCACGCGCTGCGGCTGGCCAAGAGGTCCGGCACTCGTGCACTGTGGTTCACCTGGCAGAATCTGAACCGCCGTTATCCGCTTCCCTTCCGCCTCATCGAACGCTACAACCTGCGCCACACTGACTACGGCATCGCTGGCAGCACGGGTGCGGCGGCAGTCTGGCGGGAGAAGGGCTACGCCGGCCCGCTGGCCGTCATCCCCCAGTTCGGCGTGGCCCCCGAGGTCTTCGCCCCGAACACTGACGAGAGAGACCCTGCCCGTGGCTTCATCATCGGGTACGTGGGACGATTAGTGCCAGAGAAAGGGGTGGGTCTGCTGCTGGAGGCGGTGGCTGGAATGACCGGCGTGTGGCGGCTGGCTATCGTAGGGGTTGGGCCGGAGCAGGAGCGACTAGATTCACTTGCTCGCCAACTGGGGCTGGCCGACCGGGTTGTTTTTGAGGGGGTCATTCCTTCCTTGCGCATGCCGGCCTTCTACCGGCAATTGGATGTGCTGGTGCTCCCCTCCCGTTCCCGGCTCAATTGGGTCGAGCAGTTCGGACGGGTGCTGATTGAGGCGATGGCCTGCGGCGTACCTGTCATCGGCTCCGACTGCGGTGAGATCCCCAATGTGGTGGACGACGCTGGCCTGATCTTCCCCGAGAACGACGCTGGCTCACTGCGCGAGTGCCTGACGCGCCTGATGCGCGACGCCGACCTGTGGGTAGACCTGGCCCGGCGCGGACGGGAGCGGGTGTTGGCCCACTTCACCCAGGCGCAAGTCGCCGCGCAGACAGTGGCGGTGTATCGGGAGATGGTAGATTGGTAGTGGTTGTCCTCAAGCAACGCCGTTAGCCTATCAGAAAAGTCGAGTCTATACTATCTGCCTATGAACCAACGTCCAACCACAGTGCCCACGATCTTCGATCTCGTTTCCATCTCCCTGTTTACCTCAGCGACCTTGCTGCTGGAACAGGGTCTCGCCCGCATCTTCTCGGTCACCACGTACTACCATTTTGCGTTTTTGATGATCTCTCTGGCTCTATTCGGCCTGTCGGTCAGCGGGACGTTCATCTACCTCAAGCAGAGGTGGTTCCCAGCCCAGAAAGCCCGCTCGCAGATCGCCACCTTCAGCGCATTGTTTGCGCTAGCCGTGATCGGCACGCTGTCCATCGTGACGCGCTTTTCAATTCGAGTCCATCTGGAATCGCGCGACCAAATCGCCTTCACCAGTGCGAACGTCCTCGAGACGCTGGTACTGTGCGTCGTCGCCGCGATTCCATTCGTGCTGATGGGCATGGCCGTCTCGCTGAGCGTGCATCACTTCCGCGCGCAGATCCACCGCGTCTACTTCTTCGACCTGGCGGGCACCGGCCTGGCGTGCGTCCTGTTTGTGCCGCTGGCCAACCTGCTGAGCGGGCCGGCTGTTGTGATTGTGGCTGCCATCGTCGCGGCCTGTGGTGCACTGGTGATGGCCGCCCGATCCGGACACAAGGTAACGCATACGCTGAGCGTCGCCGTCGCGGTGATCGTACTGCTGGCGTTCAGCGCCGAGCAGGTGGTGCGCACGTTCCGCGTCGTCACGGTGAAGGGCAAGCACGAGGACGATTACGACTTCAGCAAATGGAACTCGTTCTCGCGCGTGACGGTTGACGAAGTGGGAGGAATCCCGCTGATCGTGATAGACGGTATGGCGGCGACGGCGATTTATCCGCCGGACGCACCGCAGAGCGGGTGGGTGCTGTCTTCGATAGGCGAACTGGTCTACAACATCCGCCAGCCTGGCCACGCGCTGGTGATCGGCTCGGGTGGCGGTGGCGACGTGCAGTCCGCGCTCGCCCTCGGCTCGCCGGAGGTCACTGCCGTGGAGATCAATCCGGTGATCGTGAACGACGTGATGCTGGGAGAGTACAAGTCGCTCTCCGGCGATCTGTACGAGCGGCCCGACGTGAGGACGGTCGTCGCCGAAGGCCGCAACTACATCCGCCGCTCGGACGAAACGTTCGACTCGATCCAGCTCACGCTGGTGGACACGTTCGCCGCGACCGCATCGGGCGCGTTCGCGCTATCGGAGAACAGCCTCTACACCGTCGAGGCTTTTCTCGACTTCCTCAATCACCTCAACCCGGATGGTTTGCTCTCGGTCACACGCTGGGTCACGAACCCAGACCGGGACTTTATCCGCACCGCATCGGTCGCGCGCGAGGCGCTGGTCAGGCTGGGGGCGCGCAACCCGGAAGATCACATCGTGGCCATCCGGGATCGCCCAGGGATGGGGACGCTGTTGGTCCGTCGTTCCCCCTTCCCGGCCGAGGAACTGGACCGTCTCGACCAACTGGCCGCCGAACATGACTGGGAAATCATGCATGCGCCGGGCCGCCACACGAACTCTCACGTTGCGGAGCTGCTGCTCGCGGCAAACCCGTCCAGGTTCTACGAGAGTTACTCCGCCGACGTGACGCCAACGACCGACAACCGACCCTTCTTCTTTTACTCCGTCAAGCCACGCGACCTGATCCCGTCCGGCGGCAACTGGTCACGGCTGCTGCTGAACAACTTCGCCGTCGTTGTGCTGTTCACCGTGCTGGTGATCGTGGCCGCGCTGACCGTGCTCTTCATCCTTGGGCCGCTCTGGTTACGACGCCGAGAGAAGGCGCACAACGCTCAGACGCGGGGACGGCGTATGCTGGTGTACTTCATGGCGCTCGGAGTCGGTTTCATCACCGTGGAAATCGCGTTACTGCAACGCTTCGTCCTGTTCCTCGGCCACCCGTCGTATTCGTTCGCCACCGTCGTCTTTTCGATCCTGGCGATGAGTTCGCTCGGGGCACGCACCAGCGGCCGGGTCAGCGACGCACAGCGTGCTTCCATGATCCGGCTGGCCGCCAGCACAGTCATCGTAATCATGTGTCTGCACGCGCTGCTCCTGAATGGGCTGCTGGCCCGCCTGGTCGGGCTGCCGCTCGGGGCACGCTTGCTCATCACATTCTTTTTGCTTGCACCTTCAAGCTACGCTATGGGCTTCTTGCTCCCGCTCGGAGTGCGCACCGTTGACGATATCGCGCCGGAGATGGTGCCGTGGTGCTGGGGGCTGAACGGCTCGGCATCCGTTGTAGGATCTGTGCTGACCATGGTCGGGATGATAAATTTGGGCTTTCAAGCCACGCTCATCGCAGGCGCAGCGGTCTACACTGTCGCACTGTTGAGCGCCCGGCGATAGACACGCGCAAAAGCAACCGTTCCACGCGCCGCTACGGTTACCGCTTCAGCGGGGGAATGTTCAGCCGCCGAGGGCGTTTTTTGCGTCGGAAGCCCCGGTATTCCCGCAGCAGCACCCCACCGCAGCTCAGGTAGAAGTCCAGCGCCTGCCGATCGGCGGGATCGATGTGTGGCAGCGCCCGCAACACGCGGGTGACCATCATACGAGGAAATCCCCACTCCCGACACCGTCGCTGGGCTGCCTCCAATAGTGCCGTCCCCACTCGCTGCCGCCACAGGTCTCGCACCACCTGCACGCCGAAGTCTAGGTGACCGGCGGCCCGGTTAAGGTAAACGCTTCCCACCGCCTGCTCCTTCAGCCAAGCGATCAGCACCTCTTGCTTCCCGAAGTCGGGGGGGATGAAGAACCCCCAACTGGACTCCTGGATGCGACGCAGGAGAGGTCGCTGCTCCGGTGTAGCCGACTCGAACTGGGCCGGTTCCCAGGCGGAGACCCCGAACACCTCCAGGCCGTGGGCCTCCAACAGCTCTCGCGCTTTTTCCAGCACAGGCCGGAGCAGATCGGGGGAGCGAAGGAAGATGTCCTGTACCTCGCCGCGTTCCCGCTCTTTCCTTCCCCACTCCTTCCGTTCGCGGAAGGGCACACGGAGCACACGGGCCACCCCCACCAGGCCTCCGTCCGCTTCCACTCCTAGGAGCGCCAGCCGCTCCTCCCCTCCAGCCCAGAAGGCCCAGAGGATACCCATCTCCTGCTTCCAGCACTCGTACTCGGCCAGGGAGCGGAAGAGCGGATCCTGGAAAGAGCGCACCATCCGCTCAAACTCCAGCGCAGGAATCTCTCTCGCCTCTACCATCACGCCCCTCCCAGCGGACTTCGTCCTCCGTGTCCGCCCCGCAGGATCATCCAGATCTCCCGCAGCGTGGGTCGCTTGCCGTAGATGAGCAGCCCCACGCGGAACAGCTTCGCCCCCATCCACAACGCCGCCGGGATGGAGAGCAGCAGAATCACGATGCTGCCCACGACGTCCACCCAGGGGACCTCCGCCAGGGGCACCCGCATCATCATCATCGTGGGCGCGGTGAGGGGGAAGAAGCTCAACACCCGCGCGATCGTCATGTTCGGGTTGGCGAAGAGGAAGCCGCTGAGCATGTACGGCACAGCGGCGAAGAAGGAGAAGACCCCCGCCAGTTGTTGGCTCTCCCGCATCGTCGTGCCCAGCGCGCCCACCCCGGCCATTAAGATGGCGTACAGCGTGTAACCGAGCAGGTAGTAAACCACCCCCAGAATCAGAACGCGCATCGGGATGGAGACCGCACCGGCGACGGCCAGGAGAGCGACCGCCCCACCGCTGAACCCCACCGCGCTCCCCACCCAGACCAGCACCTGCGTCAGCCCCAACACTCCCAGGCCCGCCACCTTCCCCGCCATCAACTCCACCGGCCGGACCGAGGAGACGACGATCTCGATCACCCGGCTCTCCTTCTCCTCAGCCACGCTCTGCAGCAAGTAGCCTGATGAGATGAAGATGGTCGTCACCAGAAAGATCGCCAGGAAGTAGGGGATGATGAAGGTGAAAGCGAAGCCCCAGGGCCCCTCACCATGCGCCTCCCCGCCAGAGGAGATCACCCGGGGCTCCACGTCCAGCGGGTCGGCGGCCCGCTCCCGCAGCGCCAGGTCCACCCGGTCGGCCAGCAGGTGATCCACGAAGAAGGCCCGCACCACCCCGGAATCGCTGACCATGGCCGCATCGAACCCGCTGCCCATGCTCATCACCACCACCCGCCCCGTCTCCAGATAATCCTCCCCGATCACCAGCACCTTCGAGACCTCCTCGGCCTTCAAGGCGGCCTCCGCCTCAGCCTCGCTCTCGTACGGGACGAAGTTCTCCTGGTACTTCGGCAGGATGGGGGAGAAGTAGCCCGACCCGTCCACCACGCCAATGGCTTTGTCCCCGACCTCGAACTGTTGCTCGAAGAATTCGCCCAGCTGGCGAGCCTGCCCTGCGAAGAACGTGCCGAACAGCAGAACGACGATGCCCAGCACGGGCACGATCACCGTCATGATGATAAACCCGGCCCGCCGCACGTTGGTCAGATACTCGTGGCGGGCGATCACCCACACCTTGCTCAAATCCATCCCTCACGCCTCCCCGCCGCTTACCACGGCCACGAAGATATCCTCCAGCGGCACTGGAGCCACCTCGAACGCCTGTACCTCCACACCGCGATCCAGCAACCCGCGCAGCACCTCCTGCGGCCCGGCTCCCTCTGCCAGTGTCAGATTGAACGCTCCCTCGTCCGGCTCGACCTCCACCACGCCGGGCAGGTTGGGGGGGACATGGGGAGCACGGACTCGGATCGTGTTGGGAGCGTATTGTCGCTTGATCTCCGTCAGGGGACCGTAGAGCACCGCCTGCCCCCGGTCAATGAGGAGGATGCGGTCGCACAATGCCTCCACCAGGTTCATCTGGTGCGAGCTGAGGACGATGGTCTTCCCCTCCCGATGCAGTTCGGCTATGAGCGCCTTGATGCGCTCTACATTAACCGGGTCCAGTCCCTGAAACGGCTCATCCAGGAAGAACACCTCCGGATCGTGGACCAGGCTGGCGACGAACTGGAGCCGCTGCTGCATGCCCTGGCTCAGGTCTTTCACCTTGCGGGAGGCCCAATCCTCCAACCTGATCTGTTCCAGGAGGACCATCGCCCGCTCCCGCGCCGTCGTCCGGCCCATCCCCTTCAACTCGCCCAGGTAGACCAGCGTGTCCAGAACCTTCAGGTTGCGGTAAAGCCCCCGCTCCTCTGGCAGGTACCCCACCTGTCCCTTCGCCTGGCCCGGAGGCTGGCCCAGCACCGTCACGCTCCCTGCGTCGGGGGTGAGGATATCCATGATGACGCGGATGGTGGTCGTCTTCCCGGCCCCATTGGGCCCCAGGAGGCCGAAGATCTCTCCCCGCTCCACCTCGAAGGAGAGGTGATCCACCGCCACCACATCGCCGTATCGCTTCACGAGATCCTGTGCTCGGATGATCATACCCATTCACCTCTTGGACGTAAGACGTAGCCGGCCACGCATCACGCTTCACATCTCAGCTATTTGACATCTTCCCGACAGAAATATTCAATCAAGTGCGGAGGAACGCAAAACCTGGCCCTGATGAAAATGGCGTCCTCTCGTGGCCGCGATTTCGGCGATTTGACGACGATCCTCAAATCTCCGTCAAACGACATCAAGACTCCGGCCGATGGGCTCCCAACCAGCGGATGCGGGGGCAATCGGCGCGGATGGAGTTGTAAAGACGCTCGTCGGCCGTCCAGAAAGAGCAGTTCAGGTGATGGGCCAGGGCCAGGTAGTGGGCGTCGTAAGCGGCCGGGCGCTGAAAGCGGGCTGCCAGCTCGAAAGCTTGCTCCGAGAGACCCGGCGGGTCGAGATAGTGAATGTCGAGAGCTAGGGCCTCTCGCAACGCCTGCCCGGCGTCCTCCGAGGACATTGCCCCTCGCACAATCTTTCGGCGCAAGGTTGAAGTTACCTCGTAGCGGAGCAACAATGGAGCCACCGGCTGCAAGTCTCTGTGCGTTAACTCTTGCCACAGAGCGAGCGCTGCGTGGCTGAAACGCTCCGCTGTGACCAGGGCGACCACTACGTTGGCATCAACGCAGACCGGTGATCTCGGCATCCCGCTCCTCCCGCATCTGGTTGATCTCCTCTACGCTGCTGGGCATCTCACCATATTTCTCGAAGAGATAGTCCTGGAATTGACGCACACGGTCCAGTTGCTCCAACCGCTTCCGGCGGCGCACTTCAGCTTCCAGCGCCTCGGCCACCAGGCGGGATCGCTGGCCCGAGGGGACCATCTGCTTTACCTCTTCCCACAGCCCTCTAGGCAGCACCAGTGTGACTCGTGCTACATCTGCCATCTGGGCGCCTCCTTTGTATGCACTATCCAAACATACCCATTGTATGCAATTGTACTACGCCTTTCTTGTTCTGACAATGCCGGGGAATTCGTCTTGCTGGACAAGTAGGAGGGGGGCTTGCATGGGGACACCCACGCGGGGTCAGTTCATTGGTCAGGCACCGCAGTCGAACAACTGCGACGGCCCGCCGCGACCAGAGGGGGCCGATCCCCACATCTCCTGTGGGACAGCCACGCAGCGCTCCGTCACCCAGCGGGTCAGCTCGTTCTGGCGGTTTCCCTGTGGCGACAGCAGGAAGAAGCGCACCGTATCGTCGGCCACCAGCCCCGACAGCTCATCCACGCCCAGAATCTGATCGCTGCCGGAAAAGCCTCCCAGTGCCATCACCGGCTCCCCCGTCGCCAGGATGAGGGGGGCAGCGGTTTGGGCGCTGAGCGTGGCCGCCAGGTAAGTCTCGTCCCCCCGGTTGGCCTGCAAATAGTCCACCAATTGATCCACATCCGCCGTACCGTCACGCTGAGGGTCTTCCAGCAGGTCGGGTCCGGCGTAGGGAAGACCGGCGTGCCCGCCGTACCAGACCGGGATGGCGGCCCACACCAACGTGGGGATGAGCAGGGCCAGCAGACCGAGGGCTGCCACGGCCCCGATCCAGGCCCGTTTATCGGCGGCGCGGGCGAGCCAGGCGACGACCAGCACCAGCGCGGCCAACGAGCACAGCCCAACGACGAGCGGGGTCAGCCAGCGGCTCCAGTCGGGGAAGTCGGACAGGATAACAGCCTCGAAGGCCGCGCTCCCCACCAACGCCAGCGGCAGCAGCCAGCCACGGCCTCCCTCACGACGGTAATCCTCCCATAGCGTCACCACCCCCGCACCCACCAGCGCTCCGATGGCCGGGGCCAGCATCTCCAGATAGTAACGGTGGAACAGGTTAGCGACGCTGAAGAAGACGAGCATCGGCAAAAGCCAGGCGAACCATAGCAGGAGATTCTGGTGACGCCGGGTGAGGGGGAGGTGGAACCGCGTCTGCCATCCGGCGACCAGGAATCCCAGCCCCGCCAGCGGCAGCAGCCAACTGATCTGCCCCGCCAGTTGGTGGTTGAAGAGCCGCAGCAAGCCCGGTTCGCCGGTCTCGTCAGAGAGGCGGTTGCCACCACCTCTGCCCGGCGCGGGTTGCCTGCCCGTGGGCGGTGGGAACGACTGACCAGGCGGCCCGCCAGATTGGGCACCAGGGGGCAGAGGCTGGCCGCCGGGAGGGTGGAACGCGCCTGACGGCTGGCCGGGTCGCGCACCAGCCGGCGGCGCTGGCGAACCACCCAAGCGATCCAACGCGCGCAGGCCACCCGGCAGCAGGCGACTCATGCCATTGTGCCCGATGATGAGTTCCAGCACCGTGTTGTTGGTGCTACTGCCGACGTAGGGCCGCTCCTCGGGTGGGGTCAGGTCCACCGCCACGACCCAGGCGAGCGAGACGACGAGCAGCACACCCGTCGCCAGCCCCAGGTGAACGAGCCGCTTCCACCAGCGCACCGGCGCGCCGACCAGATAGAGAAGGTAGAAAGCAGGTAACACCAGGAAAGCTTGCAGCATCTTGACGTTGAACCCCAGCCCCAGCAGCAGCCCGCAGAGCAGCAGCCAGCGCAGACACCCCGTCTCGGCAGCGCGGATGACCGCCCAGGCCGCCAGCAGCAGGACGAGGACCAGCAGGCTGTCCATTGTGTTGTTCCGGTTGGCGGCCACGCTGATGGGGGTGACGGCCAGCACCAGCGCTGCCAGCAGCCCGGCCGCCGGGCCAAAGGTGCGCCGCACCAGGTGATAGAGCAGGAACACCGAAAGGACCCCGGCCACCGCCTGGGGTAGCAGCAGGCTGATGCCGTTGAACCCCAACAGGGCCGCGCTGGCCGTCTGCACCCACAACCCCAGTGGGGGCTTGTCCACCGATACAAAGCCGCCGGGGTCAAAGGAGACGAAGAAGAAGTTGTGCCAACTGGTGAGCATACCCTTCACGGCAGCGGCGTAGTACAGGTTGCCGTACCCTTCCTGCTCCAGGCGGAAGAAGTGTAGGAACATGGCCAGCAGCAGGATACCGACCAGGGCCAGACGGTGCCAGGTGCGGGTGGCTACCGTGGGGCGTGCCACAACGGTGGGCACACGGGACAATAGGGCAGTCGTCTCCATAATCACACTCCAGAACTGTGTTGGTGCCCCATGGTCGCCTGTGCAGGCTATCGACGGGTTATGGCGGCGTAAAAGGTGTGTAAAACGTGGGGGATTGCTGGACAAACGACGGAAGATAAGTACAATAGTAGTGAAACTGATGCGTGAGAGGACGGATGGGTAGGAGCCAGGTCCCTGGTGGGCAAAAGACGGGAGATTGGTGCAAGCGAAGAGCGTGCCAGGCTGTGATGCGCATGCCGCAACACGCACTGCAAGGCAGGTGGGAGCATGTTGAACATCACTGGGTACATTTGGCGAGAGGACGTGGTAGATAAGCTGGCCTGGAAACATCAGATTCAGGTGGAAGAGGTAGTACAAGTGTTTCAAAACAACCCTCGTGTTGAACGACTTGAAAGAGGCCACCGGCCTGGTGAAGACCTGTACGTGGCACTGGGACAGACTGACACCGGACGATATCTTACCATCTTCTTTATCCTCAAGAAAGGTGGTCGCGCTTTGATCAACACGGCTAGAGATATGACCCGGAAGGAGCGTAGACGATATGGCAAAAGATAAAACGACCCGAGACCCTTTGCCTGAGACCTTTGAAACTTTCGAGGAAATGGCTGAATTCTGGGATACCCACGATATTACCAATTACGAGGAGTATCTGGCACCGGTCGAAGTGAATGTAGCTGCCCACCCCAGACATGAATACGTTATTACTCTTTCTGATACGCTGAATGCTACCTTGCGCCGGGTTCAGCGAAAGGAAGGCGTGCCGCTTAACACACTGATCAACCTGTGGGTGCAAGAGAAATTACAAAGGTATGCTGATCTGTAACCGCCGCCTCCGGTCAATTCGTGAGAGCTGACGATGACCTTACCCCCTCAATCCCTACGAGTTTTCTCGGAAAGTCTTCGGAAACGCTCACAGCCCCGTCCTCGGGGCGTCTCCGGTGCAGTAGGGCCACAAAAGTCGCCCCGGGGACGGGGCTTCGAGCACTTTCCGAGAGATCTCCTACGTTACCGGCAATCCTGTTGGCAACAGTCCCGCCTTTGTGGGGCGGACGGATGTGCTGCGCGAGGTGGTGCGCGTGCTGCGCCGGCCGCAGGACAACGGTATCGTGCTCTACGGCCAGCGGCGCATCGGTAAGACCTCCATCCTGCAGCATCTAGCAGCTCAATTGCCCCACTACGGGCCGTATCGCCTCGTTTACTTCAACCTGGAGGACAAGGCCGCCTGGCCCCTGGGCCGCGTACTGCAGAATCTAGCCCGTACGGTGGCCCACGCCCTGAACCAGCCCAACCCCAATCTAAGCCTAGATTTCGCACTCCGCTAGCAGCTAAATCAGGCCAGTCGTCCTGA
>JBHIET010000028.1:0-35865 GCA_046760785.1 Anaerolineae bacterium
CGCGGATTGCTGCCTCTTGTCAACTCAAGCTATGCACAATTCCAGAGACGCACCCTAACCCGATGTCGTAAGGAGGACTTTTAATGGACTGGCCCGAAAAAGATCAAGTCAGACAGGGTGTGCTCGACATGCTGCAGGTCAACATGGGGCTAAAGGAGAATGAGCAGCTTCTGGTGGTCACCGACTTACTCACCCCCCTTCAGTGGAGTAATCTGGAAGCCAAGGAACTCATGTCAGCCTCGGAAAGGTCCATGTTGGCCAGGATGGTCGCTGAGATTGCAGGTGAAGGTTACCCTCAATGCAGGGTAGAGTTCTATCTCTATCCAGCGACAGGCCAACATGGGGCAGAACCGGGGGAAGAGGTGGCTAGGAAGATGAGACAGGCTGATGTCGTCATTGCCATCACCACCTACTCCATATCTCATACCGATGCCCGCGAGCGGGCCTGCCGGGCTGGGGCACGGATGGCCAGTATGCCTATGTTCGAGCCCCAGATGTTCTACCCCGGGGGGCCGATGGCAGTGGATTACAAACAGGTAGCCGAAGATACCAGGGCCATAGCTGAACTTCTCAGTCCGGCCCAGAAGGCGGTCGTGCGGTCACGGCAGGGGACGGATCTGAGTTTCAGCCTGGCGGGACGGCCAGGCCAGGCGGACGATGGCATCTACACAGCTCAAGGGGCATGGGGCAATCTGCCCGGCGGTGAAGCTTACATCGTTCCCGTGGAAGGCACTGCCGAGGGTCAGGTGGTGGTGCCCAAAGGCAGCGGCGTGGACATTACAGAAAAGATGACGCTTGTCTTTGAGGGAGGGTGGGTTCAGGAGATTTGGGGCGGGGGTAAAGGGGGAGACGAGTTCCGTCGGCTGATGCAGTTCGACAGCGACGCTGAGGAACACCGTCTGCGCCGCAATCTGGCCGAACTGGGCATCGGCACTAACCCCAATGCCAAGTCGCCTCTCAATCTGTTAGAGGCCGAGAAGATCAAAGGGACAGTCCACGTGGCAGTAGGTGACAACGCCCACATGGGTGGCCAAATCTCGTGTGACCTGCACGAGGATTTCGTCATTCCCCGGCCAGACCTCGTCCTGGACGACAAGCTGGTCATAAAGGCTGGCCAGTGGGTGTTCAGGTAGAAGTCATAGAACTTGCCTGCTGGAACGCTCGGGCCAGATACCTTAGCAAAACGGTTCCCGCTTCTTCGGCAGTTCGGCCAAAAGAGACCACGCCGTCCTCGTGTCCACCCATGGCGAAGATGAGCCGGTCTCTGACAGACGTCTCTTGGAACAGACGCCGAACCTCTTCAGCCATCTCCGGGGTGCCGTAGGTCACGTCCTCGTGAGTGATGGGAATCCCCAGGGCCTGGGCGCTACGCCAGATGTGGGGCGAGTGGGCATGGATTGCACAGCGCAGACTGTCGTCCAGAGCATAGAGCGTGCCGTGGGTCAGCGATTCTGAGGAGGGCCGGATGGGACCTTCAGCCACGACCAGATTCTGGTCAGGATAACACTCTAGCACGGTAGCGTAATGTTCCTCGGTCAGGTCTGCCAGCCTCCCGGTCTGTGTACCGCTAACTACAAAGCGCCTTTGGTGTTCTGGTGCGTCAAACGGCCCCAACCGTTGGCTGATATTGCCGTAGCCAAAGCCACAGTACCGGTCAGGGGCTTGGCCGATGAGTTGAGTCAGGTGTAGAATTTTGCGCCAGGCGTTTATCTCACGCAAGCTATCAAGGAGCATAGGGGGAGCCGGGGTAAACTCCAGTTGAAATCTTATCACGCCCTCCTGTTGGCTCACGATTCGCCTCGATTACTACTCGCCCGCCACACCCGCTCCGGCGTGAAGGGCACCTCGCGCACCCACACACCCGTCGCGTTGTGGATGGCGTCGGCCATTGCCGGGGCGATGCCGTCCAGCGGGATCTCAGCGATGGACTTGGCCCCAAAAGGCCCCGTTGGCTCCTCCGTCTGCACGAAGATGACCTCCATCTTGGGTATCTCGTTGCTCTTGTATACGTGGTAGGGACCCAGGCGCGGGTTAACCAGGTGGCCGCGTTCATCGTAGATCATCTCCTCGCAGTGGGCGAAGCCCAGACCCTGCGTCATCCCGCCTTCCACCTGACCGGAGGCGGTGATGGGGTTGATTATCCGCCCGGCATCCACCACCATCAGCACCCGCTCCACGGTGACCTGGCCAGTCTCGGTGTCCACCGCCACCTCGACGAACTGGGCTCCGAAGGGCGGCGGGCTCTCGTAACTCATATTAGATGCGCTGGCGATGATCTGATGTTGCCCTTGCTGGTGCAGGCTGCTCAGGGCTACTTGCTCCAGCGTGAGCGAGCTGCCGTCAGGTAGGAAAACCTGCCGGTCGCGCAGTTCCCACCCCCCCCCGCCCCTGCGGGGCATCCCCCCCGCAGGCGGGGGGGACTGAGGGGGGTAATCCAGTCCCAGCATCGTCATGGCGTGGGTCTTGATCTGGTCGGCCACCTTGAGTGCTGCTTTGCGTACCGCCCCACCACTGATGTAGGTAGTACTGGAAGCATAGGCTCCCTTGTCAAAGGGGGTGAAGTCGGTGTCCGAGGAATACACGATGATGTCCTCCACAGGGACGCCCAGCACCTCGGCAGCTATCTGGGCCAGGATCGTATCAGAGCCAGTGCCCAGGTCGGTGGCACCCACCAACAGGTTGAAGGAGCCGTCATCGTTCATCTTGATCGTCGCCGATGCCATGTCCAACCCGGCGACACCGCTGCCATGCAGCATCACCGCCATCCCAATGCCGCGCTTCAAGAAACCGAGTTTCTTCTGGGAGACCCGGTTTCTCTCCCGCTTGTTGTACCAATCCATTGCCTCTAGCCCCACCTGGACGCACTGTTCCAGGCCACTGGAGTGGATGATCTGCTCGAAGCCTTCGCGCCCCTCGCCCAGGGCTTTGGCGAGCAGCAGTTCCTCGCCCTGCTTGATCCAGTTCTTGCGCTTGAACTCGACCACGTCCCAGCCCATGCGGTCGGCGATCTCGGACATCAGCGTCTCAATGCCGAAGAGGCATTGCGTTGCCCCGTAGCCCCGGAAGGCCCCCGCTGGCGACCTGTTGGTGTAGACTACGTCGCAGACGAACTTGGAGTAGGGCGCGTTGTAGAGCGTTAGCCCCTTCTGCCCGCCCACCATCTGTACCGTCAACCCGTGAGTGCCGTAGGCGCCCGTGTCACCGATGAGGTAGAGTTCGGTCGCGACCATCTCCATATCATTCGTGACGCCGACCTTGTAGCGCATGATTTGGGGGTGGCGACTGCGGGAACTGGTGAACTCCTGCCGGCGTGTGTACTCCATCCGCACCGGGCGGCCCGTGGCGATGGTCAGGTGAGCGCATAGATCCTCCAGGATCATTTCCTGCTTGTTGCCAAAGCCGCCACCGATGCGGGGCTTGATCACCCGGATTCGTCTGGCCGGTAGACCGACGAGGGGCGCGAGTATGCGTCGGATGTGGAAGGGGACCTGGGTGCTGGTGCGGACCACCAGCCGCCCGTCATCGTCCCAGTAGGTGATGCAGACGTGCGGCTCGATGTGCGCGTGCTGCTGCTTGGACGTGTGATATTCTTCCTCGAAGACGTAGTCAGCCTTGGCCCACTGGGCCTCGGCGTCGCCACCCTCAGCCTCGATGTGGTGGACGATGTTGTGCCGGACATCGTAGATGCCCTCGCTGTCAGGTTCGTCGTGGATGACAGGAGCACCTTCCTTCATTGCCTCCTCCGGATCGAGGACGTGGAGCAGCACCTCGTACTCCACCTCAATCAACCGCAGTGCTCGCTGGGCCAGTTCTGGCGTCTCGGCAGCCACGACCGCCACCCGGTCGCCCACGTGGCGTACCTTGTCGTCCAGGCTGACCTGGTCGAGGGGTGGTGGCTGAGGGTAGCTTTGCCCGCCAGACGTGTACTTGACGCGGGGGATGTCCTCGTGTGTGAGGACCGCGTGGACACCCGGCAGGGCGCGGGCGCGGCCCGCGTCAATCCGCTTGATGTGGGCGTGGGCGTGAGGGCTGGTGAGCAGCGCGCCGTAGAGCATGCCCTCCAGTTTGATGTCGTCGGTAAAGACGGGTTGGCCCGCCGCCAGCTTGATGCCATCCACCTTGGGCTCGGGCTTACCGACCACGCGCAGACGCTCCATCTCCGGCGGCGAGATGACCAGCGGCGGCAGGAGGGCTTCATCCTCGGCCCAGTGGTGATACCACTCGATGACGTCGGCGGGCGACTCATCGGGGGCCAGCGTCGCCTCGACGGGCACGGAGGGTCCTGCTCCTTTGCCACGCAGGAGGGCCGCGGCCAGCTGCACTGCCTGCACGATCTTGACATAGCCGGTGCAGCGGCACAGCACACCGCTCATCGCCTCGCGGATCTCTTCCTCGGTAGGATCAGGATTGCGATCGAGGAGCGCTTTGGCCGTCAGAATCTGGGCTGGGGTACAGTAGCCGCACTGGATCGCTCCGGTTTCGATGAACGCCTGCTGGATGGGGTGCAATCCTGAGAAACCGGGTTTCTGGGAAAACACCCGATTTCTGGTGAGCGCCTCAACGGTCGTCACCTTGCGTCCCTCAGCTTGGACAGCCCGCGTCTGACAACTGTGCACAGGCTGTTCGTCCATAAGGACAGTACACGCGCCGCAATCGCCTGTCTTACAGCCATGCTTGACGCTGGAGTAAGACGCCCGCCGCAGCGTGTCCAGCAAGGTCTCTGAACGGTTCACGGTCAGAGTCTTTTCCTCGCCATTGATCGTCAGTGTGATGGCAAGGGCCTCTTCGCTATTACTCATCTCCCTCCTCCTGGTCCAGGCACGCTTGGAGGGCGCGGCGGGTTAGCACGCTCGCCATCGCCCGGCGGTACTCCTCGCTGCCGTGGAAGTCTCCCTTTGGCTCGACTTCCTCTCGTACCGCCTCCGCCACCGCCCGGATGCTAGCCTCGCTTAAGGGGCCGCCCACGAGCTGGCCAGGAGTTTCGGCCAGGCGGACCGGCTCCGGCCAGACGCCGGTGAGCGCGACGCGGGCCTGGTGCACGATGTCACCGTCCATCTTAACCACGGCGATCGCTGCGACGATAGGCTCGTCGGCGGGAGTGCGACTGACATGGGCCTCACTCCATCTTAGCCGCCCCACCCCAACGTGCAGCGTAGACACCTTTCCTTCCACCTTGCGTTGTAACAGTGCCTCCAGCGGCACTTCCGCCGACTCATTTTCTCTATCCATGGTGACTGTGGCACCCAGCGCCAGGAGCGCGGCCACCCATTGCGGTGCAATACGGGGTGAGGTCAGTGCCCTTCGTACTGGCGTCTCGTCGCGGGTTTGCCAGGAGAGCACGCCAGTGAGTGTCTGGCGCAACAGCGGCGATGTATCCGGGCGGTCGAGGACCATCTGGAGCGGCGCTTCGGCATCCATGCTCCAGACTCGCGCGAGGCCGGCCGGGTTTGCAGATAACGCCTGATTGTTTTTCGTCATTTGCAGATTCCTCCATGCAGTAGTCGTGAATCAGGGCAAAGGAGGCCCCGCCACCCACGAGAGGTAGGTGTGGATTATGCCGCCGAGAGACCGCCACTCGTCGGCGCTAAAAAGGAGCGTCTCCGCTCCCACCCGTTTCAAGGCGATCCCGAAGGGCGACCCTGATGCAGCCCAGCTACCACGCACTATCCGGGGATAGTTCTCATCCAGCGCCGCCTCCGGGGGAACAGCGCGGACGAGATCCTCTAGGACTCGGAGGTCGGCCCACGGGAATGCGAGAAAGACCCCGCGGTGCTCCAGCGTAGCGAGAGGGGGATCGTCCATGGTGCGTCCGACACTGGGGGACATTAGCCATCTCCTGGACTCTCAAACTTCGTGTAGCCTGAAGTTACACTTGCGGAAGGAAGAGAAAAAGGATAGAGCATATGCCATAATGACTACGCGAAAGGCAAGGAGCGATCGACTGACCGCTCTCATCCCATCACCACACGCACCTCGTGCCGCCGGCCGTCATCCAGCAGCGGGATCTCCTCCCCAGGCAAGATCTCCCCGTCCAGCATCACCTGCTCCACGCCCCGGTTGACCCCACGTGGATTGTCCACACGAATCGAGTAAGAGGTCTCGCCGTTGCGGTAGGTCAGTTCGTAGCCCGGCCAGTTTCTGGGGATGCAAGGGGCGATCCGCAGTGTCCCCCCCACCCTACGCAGCCCCAGGATGGCCTCCAGACCCAGGCGGTACGTCCAACCCGCCGAGCCGGTATACCAGGTCCAGCCACCGCGCCCGACGTGTGGTTCCACACTATAGACGTCCGCCGCCACCACGTAGGGCTCGACCCGGTAGCGCGCCATCCTTTCCGGTGTGTCGCTGTGATAGATGGGGTTTAGCAGACGAAACAGTTCTTCGGCGCGGTCCCCCTGTCCCAGTTCGGCAAAGGCCCACGCAACCCACAGCGCGGCGTGGGTGTACTGGCCGCCATTCTCCCGAATGCCCGGTGGGTAACCCTTGATGTATCCAGGATCGCGCGATGTCTTGTCGAAGGGCGGGGCAAAAAGCGGCACTAGTTGGTTGTCGGATCGCACAAGCCGCTCGGCGACGGCTTCCATCGCCCGCGCCGCCCGTTCATGATCGGCCGCTCCAGAGAGGACAGCCCAGGATTGAGCGAGGGAACTAATCTGGCACTCATCGCTCTCAGCCGATCCCAGAGGCGTACTATCGTCATAATAAGCGCGGCGGTACCAGCCCCCATCCCAACCGTGGGCTTCCAGTGCTTGTTGCAGGTCACAGGCCCGCTGCCGGTACGCTGCGGCCCGCTCGCCATCGCCCATACGCTCGCAGAGAGGAGCGAAGCGGGTCAACGTGGCATACAGGAACCAGCCCAGCCATACACTTTCGCCCTGGCCCTCGATGCCCACCTGGTTTAGCCCATCGTTCCAGTCGTGGCTGCCGATCAAGGGCAAACCATGCCGGCCAGCGGTCGTCCCTTTCTCTAACGCCCGGCAGCAGTGCTCGTAGAGAGTGTAAAGCTCAGCACCGGTCCCATAGTGCCCGTAGCGCTCCCTCTCTTCTTCCCCCAGGGACTCGCCCTCGAGAAATGGGACTTCCTCTGTCAGGATCGTCTCGTCGCCGGTCGAGGTCACGTAGTGGGCGGTGACAAATGGAAGCCACAGCAGGTCATCGGAGCAGCGCGTGCGCACCCCTAGACTACGCTCGGGATGTGGCCCACTCCTCGAAGGCGGATGCCACCAGTGCAACACGTCGCCCGCTTCGAACTGGTGCCGGGCTGCTCGCAAGACATGATCCCGCGCAATATCAGGTGCGGTATGCACCAGGGCCATCACATCCTGCAACTGATCACGATACCCAAAAGCACCGGACGACTGGTAGAGGGCGGAGCGCCCCCACACCCGGCACGAGAGCGCCTGGTATAGCAGCCAGCGGTTGAGCAGCAAATCCATCGCCGCATCTGGCGTCCGCACGGTAACGGTGCCCAGCAGGCCATCCCAGAACTTGATCATATCTTCCCAGGCGGCTCGGACCTGCGCCGCGTCTTGATACCGCTCAACCAGCCGGAGTGCCTCTTGCCGGTCCGCACCTTGACCAAGCAAGAAGAACACCTCTTGCGCTTCGCCAGGGGCCAGATCAAGGTGAACCTGCAGCGCTGCGCAGGGATCAAGTCCGGCTCTCACCGTCCCGGTCAGCCCGATGCGGCCGAGTGCAGCCGGATGACGGAGGCTTCCCCCGCGCCCCATAAACTCAGCGCGGTCGGCAGTCAGGCCGTGGGGTTCCTTGCTGGCAGCCACAAAGGCCACCCGCTCGCCGAACTCTTCGTTGTAGGGATTGCGGGCCAGAAGCGCGTTGCTGCCGGCGTCAAACTCGGGCACGACGTATTGCTGGTGTGTATCCCGGATCGTGCCCAGCACCCACTCGGCGTAAAAGGTTGCGGTGATGCGTCGGTTGCGGCTCCACGTATTCTCCAGTCGCAACTGCACCACCTTCACCGGAGCGTCAGGGACGACAAAAAGGCGCAGCCGCTGCTTGAGGCCGTGGCTGTGATGCTCGAAGATGGAGTAGCCGGCACCGTGGCGGATCAGGTAGGGGGATGATGCAGGAGCAGGCAGTGGCGTAGGCGACCAGACCTGCGCCGTCTCCTCGTCGCGCAGGTAGAGCGCCTCGCCTGGTGCATCGGTCACCGGATCGTTGCGCCAGGGGGTCAGCCGATTCTCGCCGCTATTTTCTGCCCAGGTGTACCCCGCGCCTGCTTCGGAGACCAGAAAGCCAAAATGGGGATTGGCGATGACGTTGATCCAGGGAGCCGGCGTCCATAGGTCCGGCCCTTCAGCAGGTCTGGAATGTCGCTCCAGATATATGACGTACTCACGCCCATCAGCACTGAAGCCGCCTAGCCGATTGTCAAAGAGAAGGCCGATAGGTCGGCTCAAAGGTGGCGTGGGTTCCACGTCCTCGGGGCTAGGCAGAGTAGGGGTAAGGCTCGGCAAGGGAGTCGGCCGCTCAAGTAGCCGCCCCAACTGGTCGGCCAACGAGCCCCCTTCCTCATCTAGGACAGCACGGGCAACCGTCCTCAGCAGCACCCGGTCAGCCTCGCTCATCTGCTCAGCGTGCAAGAGGAAGATGCCACCCCGCTGATTCATCCAATCCTCACTGTCGGCGCGAATGATCAGCCGACGCAGCCGGTGGTGGAACTCCTGGTTATAGCCACCCTCGTGTTCATTGAGGATGACCAGGTCAATCTTGACCTGCCGCTTGCGCCAGTAGGCATGGGCCTGGAGTAGTTCATGCAGCAAGCTTATTCCCTGCTGGCTATGCGTACGTACCAAGAGAATCGGATAGTCACCGGAGATGCCGTATGCCCATAGGCCAGACTGTCCTTTGGCGTTAGCGGCCAATGTGGCGGGGGCAGCGCGCAGGGCGGAACAGGGGTAATAAAGTATGGAAACTAATCGCTCGATACATTCCAACTGCGACGTAGGAAGGTCGAGACGCCGCAGTTCCAATTCACTACATGAGCGGGCCTGGTCAAACGCTCGCTTGATGTTAAGCCAGTCCCGATAGCGATGCGCCAACGCCAGGGCCTTCTGGCGTGACTCGGCTACCAGAGTGATGTATGCTACCTGAGCCTGGGCGTGCGGCTCCAGATCAACCTCCTGACTGAGGGCCATAATCGGGTCCAGAGTCGCGCCGGTGATGCCGGATAACCCGCCGTCTTCACTCAGAGCCGCCGGTGAACGCGGTGTCCGCCCTCTGCCCAGGAAGCGACCACGGTCACTCTCGTAAGCACCAGTGACGTTGATCTCTGGACCAACAGCCAGAAGATGGGCCAGGTAGACCAGTTTTTCTTCGGCCGAACGGGGACGGCGGCGAAAGAGCAGGCCGTTTACTTCCGGCAAGTACTCGCTTTCGATAAAAAGCTTGTTGAATGCTGGATGACTGCGGTCGTTCGCCTGTGGCGCCAGCACGACTTCACCATAGCTGGTAAGCGCCAGCTTACGGGAGAGTCCGCTATGGTTGACCAAGTTAATGAGCCGAATTTCGACGTCGTCATCCGGCGAGACCACGATCTCCATACGCAGGGAGATGCCACGCCCCCGACGCCGAAACTCGGCCTTGTGCGCGTGGAACCACACCTCCGGTCTTCCTGACGAAGAGGAGTCGGTAGGCTGACGGCTTGCCGACCAGAGAGCGCCACTTTCTCGATCCTGGACATAGATCCAGGTTCCCCAGTTGTCTAAAGTCGTATCCGCCTGCCAGCGGGTGAGGTCTATTTCCTGCCAGCGGCTGAACCCGCTGCCGACACTGGTAATAAATACACTGTAGCGACCGTTGGACAGAAGGTGGCCCTGAGGCGTCGACGCGTCCACGGGAACGCGCCAGGGAGCAACAGAGACAGCGGGCTGGGCTTCACGAATCTCACGGACTTCCTCCGGGCGCGGAAACTCTATAGGGGCCGCCGATGAGACCTGCTCGTGCAATAACAGATCAGTGTTTTGGATACGAAGGTCGGCGTGAAAACGACGTACCATTGTCCCGCCCTGGAGATAATTTGCCAGGGACACCATGATCATGCCCTGATGATGGGCATAGTAGGAACGCACGATGGCGCGCCTCTGCCCCGCGGGCACGTGGGATGGGGTAAAGTCAATCGCTTCGTAGCAGCCATAGCGACCTAGCATGCGCAGTGCGATAAGACGCTCGACATTTCGCACAACGGCCTGGGGATCCAGGGATAGAGCTAGCAACGAGGCGTACGGCGCAATGACCAAATCATCGGCCAGACCTCGCCTAAAGCCCAGGCCCGGCACCCCGAACCCTTCATAGTGATAGTGCCTGCCTGCATCGAAGCGATAATAGGCCGACTCCGAAATACCCCAGGGCACCCCTTTCTGGCGGCCATAAGCAACCTGGTGACTGACAGCCGCGCGGCAACTCTGGCCCAGGAGGGTGCCCTCATAGGTCCGCATCAGCAGGGATGGCATAAGGTACTCGAACATGGTTCCGCTCCAGGAGAGAAGCACCCGCCTGCCGTCAATCTGGGTGAGAGGCCGGCCTGCGTGCAGCCAGTGACTTTGAGGCACATCTCCCTTGGCAATGGCCACGAAACTCGCTATCCGTGCTTCGGAGGCTAATAGATCGTAGTAATATGGATCCAGTCTTCCAGCTTCCAAATTGTAGCCAATGTGGAACAACTCAGCCTGTCGGTCGAAGAGGAAATCGAATTCCATCGCCTGGAAATAGGCCTCTGCCTGCGCGCTCAGGTCTTGAAGCCCGATCAGCAAGCTCTCCGCAGCCATCCGGCCGGAGTACAACCCCTCGGCCAGGCGCCCACACCAGTCGCGGGCCTCCTGTACCCATTCGACAAACTCAGGGCCAGCCGGGTCGGTCGGGCCAGTTTCATCAGCCAGAAGTCTTTGCAGTTGCTCCAGTCGCGCTCGTCCTACCCGGCAGACCTCGGGCACCTGATCGAGCTTTGGCGTGATAGGCAAGGCGTCAACCAGTGCTTGCCAGGCGTCGGTGATGGCTGGCTCTGTCTCCGGCTGGATGAACAGCGCCGGTGGCTGGCTCAGAGGCAACAGCCAGGGTAGCAGCATGTCCAGTTCGCTCTGCATACTGAGCAGTTGGTAGGACACCCGCTCCGACCAGATGTGCAGGTCGCGCAGGGTAGCAGCCTCCAGGACGTGCGCGCCGGACTCAATCAGCGAAATCAGCAGCCGCTCCAGTTCAGGCCAGGCTTCGTCGCCCAGCCTGGCCAGCAGTAGCGCCCAGCCATCCGGGTCATCCCGCACCGCCAACACTTGCCGGCGCATGTGTTCCAGATAATCCTGCAACTGTGTAGCTGCCGTCCTGAGAGCAGTCCCATCATCCAGGCCCTTCGGCAAGCTCAGGGCAAGCCCCTCCACGATCCCGGCCAGGACATCAAGCGTGTCGAGCAAGCCCTGCCAGCGCTGCCAGCGCGGAACACGGGTAGGGGGTAAAGCTCGCAAGCCTTGTCTGAGAGCCAACAAACAGGCTGCCAGGTTGCCGCTATCCACAGTAGATACGTAGCGCGGAGGCAGGGGCTTCAAACTGCGCGTATCGCACCAGTTCAAGAAGTGACCTCGATATCGCCTCAGTTTATCCATGCTCCCAAAGGTAGGGCGCAGCCGCAAGGCCAGATCCAGCGGGCCGATGTAGCCCAGGTCGTAGGCAGCCAGGGTGGAGAGCAGCATGAGGCCAAGGTTGGTAGGCGAGGTACGATGGGCCACGAGTCCTAGCGGCGCTTCCTGGAAATGATCAGGGGGCAGCCACTGATCGTCCGGGCCGACAAACTGCTCAAAATAAAGCCAGGTGCGGCGAGCCAGGCGGCGCAACTGCCTGCGCTGATCGGCGGAAAGCGGGGCTTGCCCGTGAACTATAGGCCGGCTGATCCAGTAGGCTACCCAGGGGGACACCATCCACGCAAACAGCAGCGGCGCGGCAACTGGCAATCCCTTCGGGTTGATCAGCCCCATCAGCAAAGCCAGCACCAGAGCCAGAAGCGACGTGACGCCCATGTGTTTCCAGAGCAACCCCCACTTCGTCTCTTTGCCAAACAGACGGATCGTGTGCGCAGCCGTGGTCCATTGCAACAACCGCTTGTGGGTGATGGTCAGACGGACCAGCGCGGCCGCAATAGCATCCACCACGAGCAGGGCCTCATAGAGAAGAAAGACAAATGCCAGCAACCAACGGATGGCCTCTATCCACACTGACTGCGCGGCCGCAGCCAGCGATGCTCTCCGCAACCCCTGAATCAACACGGTCGCCGCGCCAGTAAAGACCGGCATGGCCAACGCCAGCAGCCCCACCAGCGTCCACACCAATGCCGATCCGGGCAACCCGGCAATCAGCAGGGTCAGCAACGCTGGCGTAAGCAGGCTGCGGCGTAGATTGTCCAGAATCTTCCAGCGGTCGAGCACTGAGAGGTCATTGGGCATCCTCCCGCCATCCGCACGGGGCACCCTGGGCAACAACCAGGGCAGCAATTGCCAATCCCCACGCACCCAGCGATGCAACCGGTGTGTGTAGGCGAGATAGTGCGAGGGATAGTCTTCATACAGGATCACGTCTGTCACCAGCCCGGCGCGCCCGTGAATTCCTTCAAAGAGATCGTGGCTGAGCAAGTGATTGTCCGGCGCACGTCCAGCCAAGCTGCGTTCAAAAGCGGCCACGTCGTAGATACCCTTGCCGGCATAGCTTCCTTCACCAAACAGGTCCTGGTACACGTCGGATACCGCCCGCGTGTATAGATCTAACCTGCTATCCCCGGTGAAGACCCGCGTAAACAGTGACCGGCCCACGCTGGTCGGCTTGATCTCCACCCGGGGCTGGAGCACAGTGTATCCGGCGACCACAGCGCCGCTGTCTGGGTCAAATTCGGCCTGATTCAGCGGATGTGCCAAGGTGCCGATGAGACGATGCACGCTACCCCGCGGCAGAACTGTGTCCGCGTCCAACGTGACCACGTACTTGATCTCCGCTAGAACATCCAGATTCCCTATTTGCACACTAAACGAGACCTCGCCATTGCCAAGCACCATACGATTGAACATGGCCAACTTGCCCCGTTTGCGCTCCCAGCCCATCCAGCATTCCTCGCCCTCGTTCCACTCTCTTTCGCGGTAGAAGAGGTAAAAGGGACTGGCGGAGCGTCGGCCGTACTTCTTGTTGAGAGCCTGGATACCAGCTTTGACCTGCTCAAGCAACACGTCATCACCTGGCATATGCTTTTGCGGCGCATCGGCGAAATCGGCAAGCAAGGCAAAGTGCAGGTGCGGGTCCGTGTTGCCCAGAAAGTGACGTTCCAATTGCTGTAACAAAGACCGCGCCTCGCTGGCATCGGTTAAAATCGCCGGGATCACAACCATAGTGCGACACCTGGATGGGATACCCTCCCGAAAATCCAGCCGGGGCAGCGGTCTGGAAGGCACGGTATGTACGATGATCCAGTTCATCAGGTCAACGGCCACAGCAGTAGCGGGCAACAAGACAAGCAGGCCCGTCCCTATCAGCTGACCAAGAGACCCGCCAGCAGTGAGAGCGTAGTAGACCAACCCGACCAGGATGACCAGCGTCAATAGAGCAATGCCGCCCAAGTACACTAGGGTGGGATGGCCGAGCAGCCAGCGAGACAGACGTACACCCCAGGAGGGGCGATAGCCCAGGCGCGCCTCAAGTTGCGCATGCCCCGCCTTGTCCAAGAGATAGAAACCAACGTTGGTGGTGCGAGACACGCCCCGCGCCCTGTCCCCCCCTCCCCCTGTCTTAGCAAACTCATCTTGGGCTAGCCGGATCGCCTCCCGAGCTACCTCTTCCTCACCCTGTCCTGTCGCCAGAGCCAATTCCTCAATTACTTTGCGATAGAGATCGCGAGTATCAAAGTCCATGCGAGCGTAGATACCTGCCGGGTCGCGGCGCAGTATCTGCTCCACCCGGCTGACGCTTTCAAAGAACACCTTCAAATCCTGGGTCTCCAACGTACGCAGGCTGAGGGTACAATTAGCGACAACTACATCGTCCTCCAGATCCTCAGGCAAAGGGGCGGCAGCAGCAAAAAGCCCCTCACCTTCACCCGCCTGTAGTCCCGCGATACTGGCGACCGCGCGCGTCAGATTCTCCAGGATTACCAGGCGCAGCATAGTCGGCAGCGCCCATAACTCGCCCATCGTCAGGGGCGTGACACGTTGGTAAGACTGAACAAAGCGCGCCACACGGTCAAGATCAAGACGGTGCTCGCAGCACCCGATAATCTCCCGCGTCAACGCATAGATTCGAGGATAACCTTCCAGTGGGGATGTATCGAGTTTGGGCAACTGGCGATAATAACCTTTCGGCATATCTTCGCGGACCTGGCGCAGTGCCCTTTCCACCACGTAGAAGTTGTCCAGCAGCCATTCGGCCGCGTAGGAAAGAGCAAGTTGCACCTCAGACGCCCTGGCGAAACGCCGGTAGGCATCACGCAAAAGCGTCTCCTGCTCCCGAAGACAGTCCAGAAGAGAAGGCCTGCGCCTGGGACGGCCAGCAACAGAGTGGCTCTCGGCCAGTTGGCGGGCCAGGTTCTCTAATTGACCTTGCTTCATTGCATTATCGGGTCGAGTCTTAGTCCCAAGCATACGCTAGTGCCCCTTGCGCTCCCTCGCTGACATCTCGGCCTTGGTGCGCTCCACTTCGTCCGGGGAAAGATCCTGCACGATCAATAGCGGGGTGGTGCCGTAGCCGATGAAGTTGACAACCATGCTGCCATAAGGCCACTTTGTACCGCCAGAATAGCCATGAGCGCTCAGTATGACCAGATCCACATCAACTTGCTCCACCAGGTCGTGGAGCGTTGCTGCGGGGTGGTCGCTGACAAGCAAATGGGTCCGCACATTCACGTCTAGCCGGGACTGCAATTGCTTCAAGTACCTGGCTGCTTCCAGGCGGTTGAGCTCCATGATCTGGTTCGCCAGTTTGATTTCTTCCGGAGTAAGAGGCGCTCGACGGGGCATTTGCGGTCTGGGCACTGCGTTCACAACCAACAATTCGGACTCGTGGAAGCGACCCAGGGTGGTAGCCGGGGGCAAGACGCACTCAGCTCGCTGCGAGCAATCCAGCGGAGCCAGCAGTCGCCGGTAGTGCAAGCCTGTCAGATCGCTGGTAACGGGCTGATAGGCCCGCACGATCATCACCGGTATATAGGCCCGCAGGATAATTTTCAGAACGATGCCGCTGACGTTCCACCCGCTCAGGCCGCTCCGCCCGTGGCTGCTGAGAATAATCAGGCCAACATCGGTATCGCGCACAAACCCGATGATACGCTCCGCCGCCTGACCCTCCAGAAGTGCGCTCTCCACTCGCAGCCCGGCTTCCTGCAAACGGGCGCTCCACCCGTCCAGGTAAGCCCTGGCCTCTGCCTCATTGATGTACCAGCCTAACGGGTCAACAAACCGGGTTGGGCCAGGGGTTCGGGTTCGCTCCAACACGCGCAGCAGCGTGACCCGCGAGCCAAAGGCGCGGGTCACCGCCACGACGTGAGGTAGCACACACTCAGCGACTGAAGACCCATCCAGAGGAACGAGTATGTGATCGAACATAGCTACCTCCCTTCTTTCTCGTCCATCAGGCAGGTCAAATCACCAGCCTGAAAACGGTCGAGAACCACTACCTCCGGTACTACCTCCGTTCAGGGTGCGCCCCCAACAGGGCAGGCCGTAGCAACAACCCCACGGCTAGGAAGAAAATACCCGCCGCATCCTAACGACGGGCGGGCCTCTTTCAACAGATCTCGACGGAAGTGAAAGGCCGTCTGGGACCTTGCTTATAGCCCTTTGGAGAATGAGAATCGCTCTACACGTTTTGACCTGCTCGGGGCCGCCCTGTCGGATGTACGTCCAGTATAGCGCAAGGTGGTGCAGAAGTCAAAACTCCAATGCTACGTCGTCGAGTCCGCCTTCTCTCTTCACAGCCTCATCTAGTTCTCGCAGCATGGCATTCAACTCCCCCGCCTGGAGGTAACCGACCACCTCAATTTCCTGCCTGGTCACCCCCTCTACCTCGGCCACTGCCTTGCGGATCGCGAGGGCCAGCGGCACGGCGATGGGGCACAGGGGCGAGGAAGGTCGAAACTTGTATTGCGCCACGCCGTTCTCGTCCACCACCAAGTCCTCAATCAGCCGCATGCGCACCACGTCGGCCCCGGTCTCGGGGTCTATGACGGTGGCGAGCCGCTTGAGAATGGCCTCACGTAAAGCGTTTCGGTCTATCACCGCTATGCCTCCTCCACGGCACCTGTCCCATCGAAAAACAACTGCTCTCCGACCCGTCTCCACACCCCTTTCAGCGCCTCCGCGACGGGCCCGTCCGCGTGCTCCGTCACCGGTTGACCCTGCACCATCGCCTCGGTCACGACATCGTCGTAGGGGATCCGCCCTACCACCTCTACCCTTCGGCCCGCGCAAAAGGCGGCGATTTCCTCGGCTCGGACTGGGTTCAGGTCCGCCTTGTTGATCGCCACCAGCGATGGCACGCCGAAGTGGTCGGTGGTGGACATGATGCGCTCCAAATCGTGCACGCCAGAGATGGTGGGCTCGACCACATGGAGCGCCATATCCGCGCCGGCGCTGGCGGAGATGACCGGGCAGCCAATGCCCGGGGGACCGTCCACCAGCAGCAGCGCCGCTCCAGAATCCTGACCCAGCAGCCGGGCCTGCTGCTTGACCAACGTGACCAGTTTGCCGGAGTTTTCCTGCCCGGCGAAGAGGTGGGCGTGGAAGAGAGGCCCGAAGCGAGTGTCGGAACGGAAGCATATCCCGGCCTGCTGCTCCTCCATGCGGATCGCCTCCTCCGGGCATTGGTAGTGACAGGAAGCGCACCCTTCGCAGGCGATGGGGTCTACAGCGTAGGCCCCCTCTCCCACCCCCGCCGCCTGCTGGGGGGAGGGTGAGGAGGCTACTATCGCCTCGAAGCGACAGACCTCGGCACAGGTGCCACAGACGGTGCAGAGTTCGGGGTCAATGACCGCCACCTGCCCGCCCATGAAATCGTGCTCCTCCTGCCTCGTCGGGTCGAGCACCAGTTCCAGGTTGGCCGCGTCCACGTCGGCGTCGGCCAGGACGATAGGGAATTCCTGGGAGGCCAGGTGGGCCAACGCCGCCGCGACGGTCGTCTTGCCGGTGCCCCCTTTGCCGCTGAGAATGACGAGCTGCTTCATCTTTTGGTCTCTCCTGCCACTTCAACTTTTATCCCCATCTCAGCTAAGGCATCGAGCATTCGCCGGCGAGTGAGAACCGGGGTCCTCGTCTTCGCTGCTTTGACCAGGTCTTCCTCCTGAACCACCTCTGAACCTCTTTCTTGAGCAAACGTCTCACTGGCCTCGATGATAGTCTTGAGTGCTCGCTGGCGCACAAAGGGAGGCATGGGCGAGACGGCGTCCTTCAATTGCTGCCAGAGCCCCTGGTCCCAGGGCATGCCTTTCATCGTTTCAGTTCCTCCTCGTTGAACCAGCAGGCATCGTCCTCAGCGGTGAGAGAGCCTGTCTTGGCGTAGACTCTACAGCGAGCCCCACCGCAAACGTAGCGGTAGTCACAACGCCCACACTTCCCTTCCAGCCTGTCCCTATCTCGCAGAACCTGAAAGACCTCCGAATTCCGCCAGATATCCACAAAACTCTGCTCGCGGATATCCCCGGCCTTTTCCTGAAGTACCATGCAAGGATAGACCGTTCCCTCGTACAGAACGCAGCAATAGCGTATTCCAGCAGCACAGCAACTGCGGACAAACTTCATCAGTACCTCGTCCTCGGGCACGGTCTTCTCCACCTCTACCCATAACTGGGGGATGGCCACACAGCGATAGATCATCTCGTCCTCGGCCCGCTGGCGAGCGATGTATTCTCGCACAAAAGCGCGCCTTTCCTCGACCGCCATTTCAAATTCGGGGTTCTCCTCTCCTCGTCCCACGGGGATGTAGTCGAAGACCTCCACGGCCGTGGCTCCCCATTCCTTTGCTTTATCGGCGATGGCTCCCCACTGCTCCCAACGTCCATGGCGCAAGGTGGGCGCAATCTGAAAAGGAATGCCTGCCTGACGAACGTTCTCAACACCCCGTAGCGTCTGCTCCCAAACTCCCTCCACACCCCGGAAGGCATCGTGCGTTTCTGCATCGGCTCCATCCAGGCTGATGGCCAAAGCCTGGATGCCGGCTTCGACCAGCTTTGCTGCTACCTCATTGGTGATGAGAGTGCCGTTTGTCCCCATCACAGTAGTCAGACCCACACTCTGCGAGTGACGTACAAGCTCGAAAATGTCAGGACGCATCAACGGTTCGCCTCCGTCCAATATGATAAGATGTGCTCCAGCTTCAGCGATTTGGCTGATCAACCGCTTGGCTTCGGTGGTATTCAGCTCCCTGGGATGAGGTGAGTCTACTGACTGACTGTAGCAGTGCTTGCACTTTAGATTGCATTCTCTGGTCACAGCAAAACTAACCAACGTTGGCGCTGCGGTTTTCATGCTCCTACTCCTCCTTAATGTTCTTGCCGATATGATCTGCGATTTGAAGATACAGTTGCCTGAATTGGGCTCGATACTCCGGCAACGTCTCCACCAGCGGCATCCCCTCCGAATAAGCCTCGGCGATGCGCCGGTCCAGGGGGATGCGCATCAGGATGGGGATCCCTTCAGCGGCGCAGTAGTCGTCCACGCCCTGGTCCCCCACCCCCTCCCGGTTGATCACCACGCCGACAGGCAGGCCTAACTCGTCGCGGGCCACCTCCACCGCCATCCGCAGGTCGTGCAGGCCGAAGGGGGTGGGCTCGGTGACCAGCAGCACGAAATCGGCCCCCCGCATCGCCTCCACGACGGGACAGGCGGTGCCCGGGGGCGCATCCAGGATGACGGAGCGATCGCCAGGTTCGGGTGGAATGACCCACTGCTTCAACTGGCGGATGATGGGGACGGCCATGGCCTCGCCCACGTTCATCGTCCCGTGGGCGAATTCGACCGCCCCCGTCTCCTCCGAAACGGAAGGGAATCTGGCCCACCCCCGCTCCATCGTGCCCATCACGTCCAACACCTCGTGGATCGCCCCCGTGGGACAGTTGAGCGTACAACTGCCGCAGCCGTGGCAAAGTTCGGGGAAGACGAGCACCTTTTGCACGACCACGGCGATGGCGTGGTACTGGCACACCTCAGCGCAGCGCCCGCAGTAGGTGCACTTCTTCAGGTCCACCTCCGGGACCATCTGGCCCACCTCCCGGCGCTCCTGGATGGTTGGTCGGAGAAAGAGGGCGGCGTTGGGTTCCTCCACATCGCAGTCCAGGAACAGCGGACTAACAGGATTATCGGATAAATCCTGCCGATCCGCTGTCATATCCAACGCCGGACCGACGGCGACGGTGGTCTTGAGGAACGACGGATTGACAGGATTATCGGATAAATCCTGCCGATCCGCTGTTATACTCAACGCCAGACTGACGGCGACGGTGGTCTTGCCCGTGCCTCCCTTGCCGCTTGCCACTGTGACGATCATAGGCCCACCTCCAGGTCGAGTTGCGTCCCTGCCGGGCAAGGACGCACGACGGACGGCCCGAGGGTCAGCGTCAGCGCGATGAAGGCTGTCTCGCCGGTACAGTGGTTCGGATAGACGCGCTGCACGGACTCCGTCTCCACCAGCACGTCGCCGGCGCGCCGCAGATAGTCCGGAGTGGCGCCGGTCAAGTGCAGGCCGCCAGCGATGACCGCGACAGGGCGCCCGAAGGTGCGCTGCACATGCTCCAGCGTGTTGAGCAGCCCCGCATGGCAGCAGCCACAGAGCAACGCCAGACGGTCACCCATCCCCAACACCAGCGCCATATCGTCCCGATAGGGATCGGCGACAAAGACGTCGCCATCGCGCACCAGGTGGTACTCGCTGCGGCCCTCCGGCTCTGGGCGCGGTGCGATCTCGCCCGTCGTCCAGACGCCCGGGATTACCTCCTGTGGCGCAGCGCTCAAGTGCAGCGCCAACCGGGCGGCCAACTCCTCCCTCGTCAGGGAAAGACCGACGCTCTGTGGCTTCCCCTCCCGCCGCGAGAACCGCTCGCGGAAGAAGTCAGGGTTGGCGCAGAGCGGGATGCCAGGGCGCAGATACTCAAGCAGCGGCGGCAGGCCGCCCGTATGGTCGTAGTGAGCGTGGCTGATAGCCAGCGCGTCTATCGTCGCCGGCTCCACGCCCAGCAACCCCAGATTGTGCAGCAGCACCGTGCCACTCTGGCCGATGTCAAAAAGCACACGCCCGGCCTCCGTCTCGATCAGGAACGCCAGCCCGTGCTCGCCCCAGAAGGGAGAACTGCGCTGCACAGCGTCGTCAACTACACAAGTCACGTTCATCGCTCGTCTCCCAGAAAGGCCCTTACCCTACCCTCAACCCCCTCCCCTCTCCCAACTTTGGGGGAGGGGAGAGAGCTTACGGATTACTCGCGTATCATCTGTGTGCCGCACTTGGGACACTTTTTCCGGTAGCAGGGCAAGCCCGCAGCGTGCGGCTCCCGATGCCCGCAGTTGGGGCAGACGCAGGTGCCACCGGGGCCAGCGGCCTGAGGACCGCCCATCCGGCCCGGCCCGCGCCCGCCGCCACGACCGGCGCCTCTACCACTACCTCGACCCATCTTACTCACCTCCTTTTTCTTTCTTTATCCACGCCAACACGCGCTTCCTTCAGAGCAGGGAGGCGCGTCGCAGCGCTCTTCCCGACCACAGCAGGTACGTCCCGCCTGCCGGGCCGTCCGCCCGCTCGAGATGAACGGGGCAGAGATTAACTTATCCAACGACGAACTACCACAATGCGGGCAGGTGACGACCGTGCCGGCCCGCACCAGCGTCTCGAACGTCGTCTTGCAGTCACGACAACGATATTCGTAAACCGGCATAGGGCCCCTCACTCCCCTGCGAATCGAATGATCATCTCCGGTGGACGCATGAGCGTGTTGACCAACGTGGCGTGTCGGGCCACTCCAACCAACCGCCGCTTCACGTCCTCTGGCGGCCGCGGCTCGATGTGGATCGTCGCCTCCATCGTGCCGACGCGGCGGGGACGCTCCAGTTCCTCGTACTCCAACTCCAGGCTCAGCCGCTCAAACGGGATGCCATGCAAGCGGCAGGAATTCGCCACAAACTCCAACAGGCAGGCCCCCATCGCCGCCGCAAATAACTGCGGCGCGCTCATCGCAGTGCCGCTGCCTCCGTCCTCCGGCGCGGCGTCCATCACCACTGAGTGATTCCCCGCCGTCGCCAGAAAGCGCAGGCCGTATATGTGTTGTACCGTGAGTTTCATTCTACCATCCCTCCGGGCCAATGGTGGCTGTCCATCCCACGCCGGCAGGGATGAAATCCGCGCCGAACGCATCCGCAAACATCTGCCGCGCCCGGTCGCCCGTGCAATGACACGGCGCTACCTTCCGCACGCCCAGGGCGCGAAAGTCGGCGATGATACGCTCGACCCGCCTCCCGCTTACGCCGCCCAGGTGAAAACCACCCAGCACCAGATATATTCCATCCTCACCGATCTGCCTGGCGTGGCGCACCATCTCAACGACGCCCGGGTGCGCGCAGCCGGTGATGACCACCAACCCCTCTTCTGTCTCCACCGCCAATGCTTGCTCGGCCAGGCCCCGGCCTACCTCGCCGGTGGTGTGGATGCCGGGCCGAATCTCCATCGGCTCGTGCACTTCGACCAGCCTGGTGAGTGAGCGCACATCCGCCTTGAAGCGCGAGGGGAATGAGCGGGGAACGTAGACCGTCGGACGGATGCCGGTGCCAAGCAGCGATCCCAGCCCCCCGGTGTGGTCGCCGTGGGCGTGGGAGAGCACGATCACGTCAATCGCCTGCGGGTCGAGGCCCAGCTTTGCCATGTTGCCCAGCAGCGTGGGCGCGCTGGCACCGGTGTCAAAGAGCACCGTCGCAGTCGGCGCAACCATCGGCCTGGGTGACGGGGTCGGCGTAGGCGGTGGTGCTGGCTCCACCCGCCCGCACCCCGCCACCAACAAGCCGGCTGTCGCCAGGAGCAGCAACCAACGCCCTCTCATCCGCCCCGTCCCCGACGGCGTACCCGCCGCCCCCCACCCATCCCCTCTCCGGCAGGCGACGGGGTTTCCGCCGCGCTCCCTCGCGCCATCCGTGAGGGGGAACTGCCTCCGCTCAGTCTCCGCATCAGCCAGCGGCCCGCAGCTCGCACCAGCCTGCCGGCGGCCCGCATTAGCAGCCCCGTCCCCGCGGCGGCGACCGCCGCCCCGGCCGTCTCCACGAGTGGGCTTGGCCGGTAGAGTGTGGGAGCGGGCCGCTCCGGGACAGGGACCAGCTCTCCCTGGATCGCCGGCTGGATGGCCCCCTCAGGGCATTGCTCGATGCAGACCCCACAGCCGGTGCATGCCGCCTCGTCCACGCGGGCTTTGCCCTCTACAAGTCCGATGGCCCCGGTGGGGCACACCGGGACACAAGCCCCACAGCCCGTACAGCGGCCCGCGTCCACCCATATCGTCTGCTTGTCTTTCATCTCAGTCTCCTCACGTAGAACTTGCGCCCATCGTACTCGGTCTCGACCAGTTGCCCCCGCGCGATCAACTCTCGCACGACCGGCCAACCGGCTCCGGCCCGCGCCAGAAAATCGCCCACCGCTTCCTCCCGCATCGGATGCACGCTGGTGATGCTCAACAGGTCCTCTTCGACGTTGCCCGTGAAGGCGAAAGCGTTGCCTTCGTAGTCAATCAGGTACTCGACCCGCGTCACACCGGCGTTGAAAACCTGGTGGGCGCGGACGATGGCCTCCTCATCGGGAGGGCACACCCACTCCTCCGCCGGGGGCCGGATGGGGATCGAAATGTAGGCTACATCGGGCTGCAAGCGGGCCAGAAAATCGGCTACCTCACCACTGGAAGTGTCGTCATCGTTGACCCCCGCGACGAGCATCGTCTCGGTCACCAGTTTCCCCCGGTACCCCTGTGCAAATTCGAGTATCCCGTCCAAAATCGCATCCAGTTTCAGCGAACCGTGAGGCCGGTCAACCTGATGCCAGACCTCTTCCCGCGTAGAGTCCACCTTGAGCGAGACCCAGTCCGCCTGCGCCAGAGCCGCCCGCACGTCGGCATGCCATAGGAGGGAGCTGTTGGTGATGACAGCGATCTTGACCCCCAACGATCGCAGCAGCGCAACCTCACTCCCCAGGTTGGCGTCCAGCGTCGGCTCGCCGTCAGGCACAAAGGTGAGATAGTCAATGGACTCCCCGGCCTCCTGCGCCTGCGCGACCTTTTCCCGGACGGCCCGGGCGACCTGCTCCGGCTCGCAGAACGATTGACGGTCCACCTGCATCTTGATGGTGCGCCCCAACTGGCAGTAGACGCAGGAGTAGGTGCAGATTTTGGGCGGGATGTTGTTGACACCCAAACTGCGTCCCAGCCGTCTGGATGGAACGGGGCCGAAGGCAATCATACGTCAACCTCTTTATCCCCGCCTGGCGAAAGAACGCCGGCGCGTGCGGTTAGACCTCATCCTTTGGCGTAAACAAGACCCGGCGTGCATTCAGAAAACCGGTCTCCATCAGACTGCTGAAGCATCGCCGGCGGCACCGAATGGGCTGGCCATCGGCTCTTCAATTCCTCTATCTGCCTCTCCAGATCCCTCACTCCATCGGTCTTGGTATCCATCTTTCAAACCTCCCGCTGCTTTTCTGCCGCCAGCAGCCGCACATAGGCCAAAGTAGTAGTTGTGGGCACGAAAATCGCCAAAGCCCTGCTCCCGCAAGACCGCCCGCCAATCGCGGCGCACGAAATCGGTCGCCAGCGGACACTCCAGGCGCTGGAAGGCGACCCCCACCGGCCAAAAGGCCCGCTCCGGATCAAACTCGTCGTAGTCCAAGATGAGGAACCGTCCGCCAGGACGGAGCGCCTGATAGGCGTTGCCCACGATGCGCAGCCGATCCTCCTGGACAAAACCGTGCAGCACGAACGAGATGAAAACCCTGTCGGCGCAGATAGCCAGACCATCAAGTAGGTCCTCGTCGTCCGGCTCTCCTCGCAGACAGACGATCTTGGGAAAGGTCTTCTCCGCCTTGAAGCCCTCGACGAGGATGAACTCCGCTTCCAAGTAGGGGATGATGCCCTCCAGGCTCAGCGGCTTTTTCCACAAGATCGCCGCCTCGTGCAACGAGATAAACCCCACTTGACCGGCAACCTCACTCAGCAAGGCAGTATCTTTCTCCGGCAGGTCCAGGCGGTGAGATGAATGCCTGATCACGGCCACCTCGTAGCCCCTGCCGGTCAACTCGCGGGCCAGCGCATAGGCCAGCGTCGTCTTGCCGCTGTCTTTGTAACCGACGATACCAAAGACTTGGGGCAACCTATTCCTACAGACGAGAAACCAGGTTTTTCAGAAAAAAAACCCGGTTTCTTCAGCTCTCCAACCTGTCCAGCCGCCCGGTCACTTCGGCCAGTTGCTGCTGCAACATGTCCACCTCTTCCCGCAGGCGCCCGACCTCGCCTTTCTCATACTCCCTCTCGGCGAGGACGTCTCCGTGGCCGTGCTCGATGCTTTCGTGGCAGGGTGCGGCGCCCCGCAACTCCCCGCCCAGGTACTGCTCCAGAGCGCGGCGCACCGTGCCAGACGCACCGGTCACCGCCTCGACGCCATACTGCTGGAAGAAAGCGATGGCCCGTCCGCCCATCCCACCGGTGAGCATGACATCCGCGCCTTGATTGTGAATGAACTCGGGCACTACCCCAGGAGCATGCTGACCGTAGTAAGGGTTCGCTACCGCGTTGACCTGCTTTACTTCGCGCCCCTCGAGGTCCACGATGATGTAGTAGGGGCAACGCCCGAAGTGCGGGCTGATCACGCTGTCCAGCCCGTTGCCACCATCTGCAGAAACCGCTACTCGCATTGCTTAACCTCCCTTTTCTAACTGGTCGAGACGCTCCAGCACCTCGGCCAACTGTCTGCGCATCTCGCTGGCCGTATTCTTCAGGGTTGCGATCTCCTCTTCGCGGGACCCGGCTGCGGCAGTCGGGGGAACAGGTGGTGTTGGCGGAACGGCAGCCCCACGGCCCATCCCCATCCCCATTCCACGCCCCATGCCCATCCCGGCCTGGACGTTGGCCCCGGCGACGGATTGAAGCCTCCCCGCCTTGTACGCCTCGACCGCCTCCCGCACTGTCCCGCCCTCGAAGAGGTAAACGGGCACATTGGCGGACTGGAAGACACTGAATGCGTTGGGACCCACGTTACCGGTCACCACTGCCTGCGCCCCATGCTCAATGACAAACTGGGCCGCCTGGATGCCCGCTCCACCCCCGGCGGCCATCGCCGGATTTTCCACGGCCTCGAACTGTATGGTCTCCGTATCCACGAAGACGTAGGCAGGACAGCGCCCGAAGACCGGACTGGCCGGCGCGTCAAGGCCTGTGCCATTGGCTGTGACAACTATTTTCATTTGCATTCCTCCCGTTGAAAAGGTATAATCAGATCACCCGCTGGGTGAGGAGCCCGACAGCCCCTCACCCAGTTAGGGCCCCGGGGCGGGTGGCGAAGTGCAATGGCGACGTCACCCGCCCCGATGCATTCGGCCGCCTGACACGGCTACTCCTCCTGCTCAAGTTCCGTAATGCGCTTGCTGATGGCGTCCAGTTGTTCCTGTAGCCACTTTGCCTGCGTCTTGAGGAACTCCGTTTCCTGCTCCGGCGTCGGCGGCGCGGCGTAAGGGCCATACCCCGCCGCAACCGGCGGCGCACCCCAGGCAGGCGCATAGCCGAAGCGGGCCCAGCCCGGCAGGCCAGTGGCGTAGTACATATTGCGCCAACCGCGACCACGGCCCCAGCCCATACCGAAGCCGCGCCCGGGGATCGGGTTCGCATAACCGGGCATGCCGTAGCCGGCGCAGTAGCCGGCCCCACGTCCAGTCATCGGCCCCATTCCCCTGGATCCAGTTCCATCTCCTGCTGGCATTTCTCTCACCTCCTCTCTGTTAAAGTGTACCACTCGTTGCGACTGATGGTGCTGTTGTCACCACCATCCTCGGCCCCAGCCACGTCCTCGGCCGCTCCGGCCTAGACCCCAGAAACCCCGGCCCATACGGCGACCAAGTCTGTAGATGGCCGGATAGCCCCCATAGTACGGCCGCACCGGAGGTGGATAGAGTGGACGGTACGGGCCGTAGCCACCGTACATGGGGCTGTATGGATTGCACCATCCCCGTGCTCCGCCGGTCATCGGTCCCATTCCAGCCGGTCCTGTTCCATCGAATCCTGGCATCTCGTCTCACCTCCTTCTATCATCGGATGCTTTCTATCCGCACTTACCGATACACATTGCTTACCATCGGGCAAACCAGCGACCTCGTCCTCTACCTGCACCGTGGCCTCGCCCGCGCGCGAACGCACGCCCACGCCGCACGGCTGGATGCAGCCGGTAGGTGAAGCGGGTCCCAAGCACAGGCCGGGCGACCGGAGCTCCCAGGCGCACCGGGGTACCCTGCAACCCCGCATAGCCGTAGGGCGCTTGCCCCGACTCAGGGATTACCAGCGCGCAATACCCCTCGCCGCGGCCGGTCATCGGACCCTGGCCCTGTGGCCCTGTTCCATCAAATCCTGGCATTTCACTCACCCCCTTCTATTATCAATCGTACGCCAAACGTGTCCCTTTGTCTGTCAAGACGTGCTGAATGTACTCTTGCCATCGGGCTGACTCCCAGGTCCCCAACTCCTGATGAGTCAGGTAGTAATTCTGCGGGATGGGGCGGGTGCCGATAACTACCTCCAGCCCGTACTTTGCCGGGATGAAGTCACAGAAAGCCCGCAGGTGCGGACAGGGCGGGTAGCCGACCACCAGGCCCGTGGCCAGGTGGATGACCTCTGCGCCATTCTTCTTCATCTCGGCTGGAGCATACTCCACGTTGCCGCCCGGACAGCCTCCGCACGTGGTATAGCCCACTAATTCGACGTCCTTCTTTATACAGGGCGAAGGCCCCCTCCCGATTTCGCAGAGCCCGCAGGCACTTCCCGCCCGCACAGGTGCGGTAACGGTCACAGATGACAATGCCTACTTTCTTCATGGCCAGTATCCTTTCAAAAACGTGGAACGTGAGAATGTGACTGTTGTTCACGCATTACTTCATAAAGATCGGCACGCTCTTCGTCGCGTGCAGCCGTTCTGCCACCTTGGTCGTCAATGCATCGAAAAGGTCGCTCTCGTACTGCTCCACCTCCCCCACGTCGCAGCGACGGGCCAGTTCCGGGTCCAGCGGCAGTTGCCCCAGCAGCGGCGACCCCATGTTCAGCGTCGTGCGGAACGCCTGGCTGGGGCCGAAGACCTCGATCTTCTCCCCACACTTGGGGCAGGTGACGTAACTCATGTTCTCTACTACCCCCAGGATAGGCGCTCCTAAGTGCAGGGCCATACGGGCCGCCTTGCGCACCACCATCCCTGCCAGGTCTTGCGGCGAGGTCACCAGCACCACCCCGCTGAGCGGGATGGACTGCATCACCGTCAACGAAGCGTCGGAGGTGCCGGGGGGCAGGTCCACGATCAGGTAATCCAGGTCGCCCCAGAAGACCTCATTCCAGAACTGCTTGATGGCGCTGCTGATGAGCGGGCCGCGCCAGATGACGGCCTCGTCCTCGCTGGGCAGCAGCAAATTGATGGACATCACCTTGATGCCGCCAGCGGTTTCGGCGGGGAGGATACCTGCCGGACTCATCGGTGGCGGCTGATGGAGGCCGAACATCCTGGGGATGCTGGGACCGGTGATATCGGCATCGAGCACGCCCACTCGTTCCCCCCGACGATGCAGCGTCACCGCCAGCAGCGCCGCCACCGATGATTTGCCAACGCCACCCTTCCCACTCAGCACGGCCACCACGTTAGCGATCTTGTTCGCGGACTGTGCTGGCCTGGGGCCGCCCTCGGATGCGGTCATGAACGCGGCACGCTCCTTCTGGCTCATCTCGGTCAGACCGACTTCAACCTGTAAAGTTGCGTCTAACTTCGCGACCGCCTCCTTGACCATGCGCACCAGGTCGTCTTTGATTGGGATTTCCGCGAAAGGCAGCGCCAGTGTAAGCGTGACTTTCTTATCCTCGACGCTCACGTCCTTGATCATCCCCAATTCGACCAGATTGCGCTTGATCTCGGGGTGCATCACCTGGCGCAAGACGTCGAAAACCTGTTTATCTGTTATCATTTCCCTCCCTCAATGAGATTGTGTTATCGCCATTCTACCATTGACTCATTGTTCATTGTTCATTCTCTCATCATCGTCAGCAACCGCTTGCCCGGTATCTGGCGGAAGGTGGCCCCCTGGCCCACGGCCTGCAGCGCGGCCGGCACGTCTACCACCCGTGTCCCGGAGACGGCGTCCACATGATAGCCGAACACAACTGGTGAAAGCGGGGCGCTGGCGCCGAGCAGGATGACGAAGGCATCGGACTGGCACAGAGCGATTAACTCATCGAAAGTGTGGTTGATCAACGATGTGCCGGTGAGGGCTACCACATCCGCCCGGGGCAGAACCTCGCCAGCCTGCCCGGCAGGCACATCGCCGGGGCGGGGGTGGAGTTCTATCACCCAGCACTCGGCCGCCGCCCGCCGCACCCGCTCGACGAACGGGAAATGGCCTACGATAGCCACTCGCTGGCCAATCCCTCGCTCCAGGATCACATCCTCAGCATTGATTTCAGTGCAGACGACCCTATCCACTCCTTCGGCAAGTCCTTCGACAGGCTCAGGACGAAGCTCAGGACACGGCTCCAGCAGCGCATTGAAAGCTGCGGCTCCGATGCTGGCCTCCAGAATGCTGGAAGAACGAAGCCATCCGGCCAGCTCCCGTCCGCTGTACTCCAGGAGATGCCCGGCGTGGGGAACCGGCGGGCCCTCGTCGTGGGTGGCTCCACGCAGCGTCGAGGCCAGGCCGCAGCGAGGAGGGTCGGTCTCCAGCACCACAGCCGTCCAGAAGGCCCCCACCAGCACACGGCGGACCGGCGCGTCAGCCTGCACGCTCTCCAGCAACGTATCAATGATATTCACCCTCGCCCTCCTCCATGTGCCGACTATAGGCGCCCAGGAAGTGCTCGATCATCCCGCGCGTCTCCTGCAAATCCCGCGTCCACCAACTCAGCACCTCGTCTCCCAGTGCGGCGAGCCGGTAGACCCGCCGGGGCGGACCCTGCGTCTGTTCCTCGTCCCAGGTCGAAGTAACCCAGCCTCTCGCCTCCATGTCCCGCAGCGTCCGGTAGACCACACTGGGGTTCAGCTCCCCCAGGCCGAACTCCCTCAGTTGCTCCAGGAGGGTGTAGCCGTGGGCCGGGCCATGGTGCAGGAGTAGGAGCAGTGTCGGCTCCAAGAACCGCACAGCCCGGCGGGAGCATCCTCGCCGGCGCCACCTTCGACCTCGTCCTCGCATCCCTCTCCCTCCACAAGACCACCCTGCTTCAAGCGATCCTAGTATAATATACTATGTGCAAATTGTCAATAGCAAAATTGCATACAGAGATACAACTCTTACACTCCTTTTACACTCAGTTATTAGCCGGGTAACAGGAGAAACCCACAATGATGGCGCAGATAGAGGGATAGAGCTGCAGGAATCTCCCAGAGGGAGACGAAAGCGATGAGAAAGTGGATCGTTGCGAGTGAGTTGGCGCTGGCCCTGCTTCTAGTGAGCATCCCGGTCGCCTGGGCACATGGCGCTGAGCGGCTACGACGTGGAGTTGCGGGCGGAGGGAACCGGTGTAGCCGTGCTACACGGCGACGGGGAGTACGAGAGCAATGGCCACCGCTTCTTCTGGACAAGCGACTTCCAGCCTATCCAGTTGAAGGCACCGGGCCAGTAGGCCCGCGAAGCCACGTGCCAGGCACTTCCAACGTGCCTGGCACCCAGGACCGAGAGCACAATGCACAGGCATCGTGTAAGTGGTCCCTCGCTGTATCAGTATCTGTGTCACCTGCCTCAAGGTGCATTTCAGTTTTATGGCGAAATCGGGGATAATTCGCCGAAGCTTGACTTAACTCCAAGATGCTGCTACAATATGCTTACTGTGATTACTAGAATACACGCTCAGGTACACCATCATCACAAGCTCTTGCCACCCGACCGGGGAGGTCAGGCGAGCCGTGCCTGAGCGGATCCCCCAGCACACTCAAGCCCTCCCGGTCCATCCGGCGAGGGCTTTTTCTTTTGGGAGGAACGCGCGATGGACAAACACAGCGACATTCGTCTCTCACTGCCCAGCAAGGGCCGGCTGGCCCAGGCTGCCACCGACTTTCTGGCCGCCTGCGGGCTGGCCGTAGATAAGCCCAACCCCCGCCAGTACGCCGCCTGCATCCCGGCCCTGCCCGGCCTGACCGTCCTCTTCCAGCGGCCCGGCGACATCGTCGTCAGCGTGCGCGAGGGCAGCGTTGACTTTGGCATCACCGGCATGGACGTGGTGGCCGAGCGGCGCGGGGCAAACGGGGCCGTGCTCCTGCTCCACGACGCACTCAACTTTGGTCACTGCCGGCTGGCATTGGCCGTGCCGGAAGCGTGGGACGCGGTGCACACGATGACCGACCTGATCACCCACGCCCGCGAGTTGGCCCGCCCGCTCCGCGTGGCAACAAAGTTCCCCCACCTCACCGGCGGCTTCCTGGCCCGCCACGACGTACCGCACACCCTCATCCCCGCCGAGGGCACGCTGGAGGTCGCCCCCGCCATCGGCTACGCCGACCTCATCGCCGACCTGGTCTCCTCCGGGCAGACGTTGCGCGACAACCGGCTGCGCTCCCTCAAAGACGGCAGCATCCTCCACTCCCAGGCCGTCCTGATCGTCAACCGCACGGCGCTCGAGAGCCGGCCGGAGGTGCTGGGAGTGGCCCGCCAACTGCTGGAAATCGTCGAGGCCCACCTGCGGGCCGAAGAGCGGCTATCGGTCGTGGCCAACATGCGGGGCGAATCGCCACAGAGTATCGCCCGGTTGATGTTCGCCCAGGAGACACTGGGCGGGCTGCAGGGACCGACCGTCTCGCCGGTGATCGTGCGGGACGGGAACCCCAACTGGTACGCCGTGCACATCGTCGTGCGACGGGAGCAGCTCTTCCAGGCGGTGGCCGAGCTGCGGGCCATCGGCGGCAGCGGCGTCGTCGTCACCCCGGTGACCTACATCTTTGAGGAGGAACCGGCCCGCTGCCGGGCGATGCTGGAGGCGATCGGGAGACAGAACGGAGGGGCAGAGTGACGTTGAAAATCTACGACGACCTGGCAGAGGCCCGCCGGACGGTACTCCGGCGGCGGGAGATGACAGAGCCGGACGAGGTGCCGGAGCCGCTGCGGGCCTCCATCCACCTCGTGTTTGGCGAGGAGTTGACGCCCGAGCAGGCCGTGGCCCGCATCCTGGCCGACGTGCGCGGGCGCGGTGACGAAGCACTGCGCGACTGGACAGCCTGCATTGACGGCCTGACACTCAAAGACTTCGAGGTGCCAGGCGAGAATTGGGAAGCCGCCTACAATGCACTCCCCCCCACCCTGGCCGAAGCGCTGAACCTGGCCGCCGAGCGCATCCGCGAGTTCCACGCCCGCCAGCCTCTCTCCTCCCTCTCGTGGACTACCGGGGAAATGGGCGGGACGTTGGGTCAGCGGATCGTGCCCTTGCAGCGGGTGGGCATCTACGTGCCGGGTGGCAGCGCCCCCCTACCCTCCTCCCTGCTGATGGCCGCCATCCCGGCCCGAGTCGCCGGCGTGGACGAGGTCCTGATCTGCACCCCCGCCGGATCCAGCGGGGACGTGGCCGACGTCACGCTGGCCGCGGCCCACCTTGCCGGAGCAGACCGGTTCTTCCGGCTGGGCGGTGCGCTGGCCGTCGCCGCGCTGGCCCACGGCACCGAGACCGTTCCCCGCGTGGACAAGATCGTGGGAGCCGGGGGACTGTTCACCACGCTGGCCAAGCGGCAGGTCTACGGCCTAGTCGGCCTGGACGGGCTTTACGGCCCGACGGAGACGGTGGTCGTGGCCGACGACTCGGCAGACCCGGCCTGGGTAGCCGCGGACCTGCTGGCTCAAGCGGAGCACGACCTGCTGGCGACCGCCATCCTGCTCACCCCCTCCCGTGCACTGGCCCAGGCAGTGCAGGCCGAGGTCGCTCGCCAAACGGGAGCACTCGGCAGGGCGGATACCATCGCCGCGTCGCTGGCGGGCCAGGGCGGCATCGTCCTCACCCCCGACCTGGAGACCGCCGTCCGCCTGGCTGACGAGTTCTCCCCGGAGCACCTGTGCCTCTCCGTCCGGGAACCGGAAACGTGGGCCGACCGCATCCGCAACGCGGGAGGGGTCTTTCTGGGCGAGCACTCCTGCGAGGTGCTGGGAGATTACGTGGCCGGGCCGAGCCACATCATGCCCACCGGCGGCACGGCCCGCTTCAGCTCGCCGGTGAACGTGCTCGATTTCGTCAAGATCGTCAACGTTGTCGGACTGGACGCGGGGACCGCAACCCAACTATGCCCGGCGGCGGCTCGCATTGCGGAGGCCGAATCGCTCACCGCGCACGCTGCCGCGGCAACTGCACGGGAGAAGTGACGCCTCTATGTTTCTGATCGGTAAGGAGAGAAGCCTTTACTCGATGAGAGCCTGTGGAGCTACAGCTCGCCAGCCCGAAGGGCTTGGCTCTTTCAGCCCGACGGCTTTAGCCTCGGGCCTTTGCTGGAAATCAACAGGAGTACGTCCAATCTGACTAGAGGAGACAGTGCATGTCCAAAACTGCAAATCCTACTCACCCATACCTGGAGACACTTGAACCGTACGAACCTCCAGACCTGGAAGCGGCAGCCGCCCGCTCCGGCCTACGGGTGGAGCAACTGATCCGGCTCGACGCCAACGAGAACCCTTTCGGCCCCTCGCCTCGGGCAGCCCAGGCCCTGGCCGACTTTGACGAGTACCACTTTCATCCCGACTACCGGCTGCCGAAGGAAGCGGTGGCCCGCTACGCAGGCGTCACGCCAGAGCAGGTCGTCCTGAGCAACGGGGCCGACGAAATGATTGATCTGCTGGTCCGGTTGTTCGTCGAGCCAGGCCAGGCGGTCGTCACCTGCCCGCCGACCTTTAACATGTACCGCTTTTGCGCCCAGGTGAACCGCTGTCGCGTGTTGACCGCCCCCCGCCGGGCGGACCTCTCGTTGGACGTGGAAGGCATCGAATCGGCGGTGCGGGCAAGCGAGGGCGACGCCCGGCTGCTGTTCCTCGCCTCGCCCGGTAACCCCAGCGGTCAGGCCATCCCGCCGGACACGATCCGGCGGCTGCTGGCGCTACCCCTGACGGTGGCAGTGGACGAGGCGTACATCGAGTTCGGCGGGGAAAGCAGCGTCCCCCTCCTGGCTGAGCACGAGAACCTGATCATCATTCGCACCTTTAGCAAATGGGCCGCGATGGCCGGGCTGCGGCTGGGGTACGGCCTGCTCACACCCCGCCTGGCCGACTGCCTGGAGCGCATCCGCTCCCCGTACAACGTCAACGCGGCGGCGATGGTAGCAGCCCTGGCCACCTTCGACGACCTGGAGAGCGTGCGGGCCAACGTGGCCCGCCTCATCGCCGAGCGGGAGCGGCTGCGGAAGGCACTGGCGACGCTTCCCTGGCTGGAGCCTCTGCCCACGCAAACCAACTTTGTCCTCTGCCACCTCGCAGACCGCACCCCCCAGGAGGTGGCGGACGCGCTGATCCGGCGAGGCATCCTGATCCGCGCGTTTTCCGACCCCGCGCTGGCCGAGTACGTGCGCATCACTGTGGGGCGACCGGAGCAGAACGAAGCGCTGCTGGCCGCCCTACGAGAACTGAGCCGGGAGGGAAAATGACCACTCAACCACGCCAGACCCGCGTCGAGCGCAAGACGCGAGAGACAGAGATCCTGGTGACGCTGACGCTCGACGGCTCCGGCCATCACCAGATAGATACCGGCATCGGCTTCCTCGACCACCTCTGCGCCCACGTCGCCCTCCACGGCCTGTTCGATCTCACCCTGCGGGCCAGCGGCGACCTGCACGTGGACCCGCACCACACGGTGGAGGACGTGGCGCTGACGCTGGGCCGGGCGTTCGATCAGGCGCTGGGCGATCGGGCAGAGATCGTGCGCATCGGCTCGGCCAGCGTGCCGCTGGACGAATCGCTGGCCTTTGTCGCCGTGGACCTCTCCGGCCGGCCCTACTGCGTGGCCAAGGTGGACTGGACCGGGCCATCGGTCGGGAGCCTGCCGGTGACACTGATTCCTCACTTTTTCGAGTCCTTCGCCGTCGCCGGACGCGCCAACGTCCACGCCAGCGTCCTCTACGGGCGGGATGACCACCACAAGGCCGAGGCGCTGTTCAAGGCGCTGGGCCGGGCGCTGGACGTGGCCACCCGTCCCGACCCGCGCCGGATGGGAGCAGTTCCTTCGACGAAAGGCACGCTATGATCGCGCTGATTGACTACGGAGCCGGGAACGTGCGCTCGGTGTACAAGGCCCTTGAGGCCGTCGGGGCCGAGGTGCAACTGGCCTGCGATCCCCCTCCCCTCGTAGAGGCCGCCAAGATCGTGTTGCCCGGCGTGGGAGCCTTTGGCGATTGCATGGCCGGCCTGCGTCGCGCCGGCCTGGTGGACGCGCTGCGCCGGGCGGTCGAGGAGGGCAAGCCCCTGCTGGCCATCTGCGTCGGCATGCAGGTGTTGTTCGAGGAGGGGGAAGAGATGGGACGCCATCCCGGGCTGGGGTTCCTGCCGGGGCGCGTGACCCGCTTCTCGTTTCCCTCACCCCACCCCCTTACCCCCTCCCCTCTCCCAAAGTTGGGAGAGGGGAGGGGGCCATGTCCCAAAATCCCCCACACAGGCTGGAACCAGATCGAACCGGCCCGGCCCAGCCCTCTGTTCGACGGTCTGCCGCCCGACACGTGGGTTTACTTCAACCACGCCTACATCTGCCTGGCACAACCAGAGGACGTCATCGCCACCACCGACTATGGCGGGCCGTTCCCCTCGGCCGTCGCTCGGGGGTGCGTCTACGGCGTCCAGTTCCACCCGGAGAAAAGCCAGGAGGCGGGACTGTGCGTTTTGCAAAACTTTGTGGAGCGTGTAGAATGAGCGACTGGGAGATCTACCCGGCCATAGACCTGCGGCGGGGACGGGTGGTGCGGCTGAAGCAGGGAGACCCCAACCAGGAGACCCACTATGCCGATGACCCATTGCGCGTGGCCCGCCGCTGGCAGAAGGCCGGAGCGAGGTGGCTCCACGTAGTTAACCTGGATGGAGCACTGGGGGAGCGAGGGCAGGAGAACCAGATCGCCCTGAAACGCATCCTGACCGCCGGGTTGCGGGTGCAGTTCGGCGGGGGCTTGCGCGACCTTGGATCCATCCACCGGGCGCTGGAGCTGGGTGTGAGCAGGGTGGTGGTCGGCACGGCGGCGGTAAAGAATCCGGCCCTGGTCGAGGCGGCGCTGGCACAGTTCGGGCCGGAACGGGTCGCCGTAGGGATTGACGCCCGTGAGGGAAAGGTACAAACCCACGGCTGGAAAGAGTCCACACCGCTCACGGCGGTCGAACTGGCGCAACGGTGGGCCGACAAGGGCATCCGCTGGCTCATCTTTACCGACGTCACGCGCAACGGGATGGGCAGCGGGCTCGGCCTGGAGACGACCGTCGAACTTGCCCAGAGTACGGGGCTGCACGTCATCGCCTCCGGCGGCATCGCCGCTGTGGAGGATGTGCGGCGGGCGCACCGGGCCGGGCTGAGCGGTGTCATCATCGGGCGGGCGCTCTATGAGGGACATGTGGCTCTGGAGGATGCACTATGTGTAGGAGGAATAAATGCTGGCCAAAAGGTAACTACCCAGACGGGTACTGGCTACGGAGGCGCATTGGATGGCGGAGTTGGCA
>JBHIET010000029.1:0-35742 GCA_046760785.1 Anaerolineae bacterium
GCGGCGGGGGCCGCTTCCTCCGGCGCAGGCTCGGCTGCCGGTGGCGCGGCTTCCTTCAGCCACTCGGGGACCTCGGCCGGAGCGAGTGGCGGCATCGTGGGCGCTTCTTCTACTACAGGGAGTTCGGCGGTCGGTCGCTCCTCGGCCGGCGTTGGTTTGGTCTCCGCGCCGATCGGGCCCAGGTCACGCAGCCAATCAGGTATCTCGACCGGCTCGACAGGTTCGCCCATCATCTCAGGCTCCTCAGCTTCCTCCACCGCCGAAGCCCGAAGCTGCGCCAGCCAATCTTCCGTTTCCCCCTCCTCCGGCCCGACAGGTTCGGCCATCATCTCGGGTTCCTCGGCCTCCTCCACCGCCGGACCCCGAAGCTGTGTCAACCAATCCTCCGTTGCGATCACATCCTCAGCTCGCTGTTCCTCCTTCTCTTCCAGTGGCTCTTCCAGTGGAATAGTGGGGAGAGAAATACCTTTGATCGTAGTCGGTTCCTGTTCCTCTTTCTCCTGGGACGGGGCGGTCATCGGGACCAGGCGGGCGTTACATTTGTCACAATAGACGTTGCCGACGGGGTTCATAGCACCGCACATCGGGCATCGCAACGCCGTGCGCATCGGCAACGGTTCGCCGCATTCGTTGCAGAAGCGACTGCCCCTTCGATTGGCTGTACCGCACTTTGGACAACGTAACATAATCCTACCGCTCAGAACTCACTATGAGGCCGGTCGCTGCCCACGAGGACTCGTAAGGCAGTAATCACCGTGCCCAAAACGACTCCCAACAGCAGGCCGCGCATGCCTGCCATCCCAAGCACGCTGACGATCTCATGCCGGATATAGGCGAGGGGCAACCGCTCTGTGCCTGTGAGGGGTGTGTTGGTCAACAGTACCACACCCACAACCAACATGAAGAACGCCGTTCCCCAACTGCGCCGCGCGCGCAGCATTCGGAATGCTGCCAAGGCCAACGTGAAGGCCACCAGCGCGCCCAGTGATGCTCCTAATGGACTGATTACGTAATTGAAGATCCACCGGGTTGCTTCGGCTGCCGGCTCGTATCGGAGCGACAGGATCGGCAGGATCGAAGATACGAGCATGGCGAGCAACAGCGCTACGCTGTAAAGCCAGCCCCGTCGCAGGCGGAGCGCCCGCCCGCCGTGGACGCGCGCGATATTGAACATTCCCAGAGCGAAGGCGAAGGCAGCTATGATAACCGCCCACTCGATCAGAACGTCACGTAACTCGGTCGGACGACCTCTGTACAGAACCAGCAGGCGATTCGGAAATAGGTATCCGAACAGCACGGCTAGGCCCGGTAGCGTCACGAAGAGAAGGGTAGGGATCCACCGTTTGATTAGACGACTCATCTGAGTATTCCCAAACTGCTTAAAAGTGCGAGCGCAGCCGCGCCGGAGATAAGCAGAACCAGGATTACGCGCAAGATGTCTTGGGCCGCCAGACTGATTAGGTAGCGACGCTGTTTGGTCATTTGGGCGCCAGCAGCATACAGTTCCTCCCCTACAGCCAAGCGGTCAGTGGCGGCGTACAGTGCGCCGATGGCGTCGGGAGCGGCGGCGGCCAATTGGGGCAGGTCGCGCCGGGCTCCGGCATCGGCGATCAGCGAAACCTCGGCTCCGAAGGCGCCCGTCACCACGTTGGCCATCACGCCTTCGGTCGCGACCACGTTAGCGGCCCCGGCTGCATACGCTATCGATGCAGGCGCAACGAAGCGCACCTGACTGGGTTTGTACAGATCCGCAAGGCCGCGTCGTTCATACGCCCGACGCAGGATGTCTTGAGCCAGGGGGAGCAACGTAGGGTCGCCCACGGTGATGATAGGTGGGGCATCGTAGGCTACAGCGGCATCAGCCAGCGCCTCCACGACCTGGAGCCCGGCCAACGACGTAACTGCATCCTCACCATTAAGCCCGCCGCTGCCAAGCGCGATGTGAATGATGCTTCCGCTCTCGGCAGCGCGTTTCATTTCGTCTCGCAAGTCCTGGAAGGCGGGCAGTGGACGTATCTCCGGAGGTCTCTCTCTCCGTCTGCGCCATAGCCACTGCACTCCTAGCACCAGGACGCTCAGAGCCAGAGAGAGGATCGTCCACTGATATGGTTCAATATTCGGCAGGCTGTCCATTTCTATCTAGCCTTCCTCGCCTTCCAGACACACCTTTAACTGTTCTAGCAATTCCGGGTTGTCCAGCAAAGCCGATATGCGCTCAAGCATCGCGTCGTTCGCGATGCCGGCCACCAGCGGCTGGGCCATGAGAAGTGCCTGGCTGCCCAGGAACCCAAATGCGCGGGCTACCTCAATGAGTGGAAGTGCTACCGGCGAGAGGCCCAGCGCCTCAAGGCGTCTGGCCCACGTCTCAACCCAGGCTGATTGCTCTGCTTCGCTGCTCACGGTAGTGCTCTCTATTGCCAGTATACCAAAGATATGGAAGATTCGCCAGTTTCCGTCAGTGATGCCCCTGTACACTATAGCCAGTATAGCACGATTCCTGGGGAGTGTAAAGGGAGGGACACAAGCGATTTGAATTTGACGTGGCGCCAGGGCTTGCCTCACGTGCTGCCCTCGGCTATAATGCGCCCGTTGGTTAGAGGAGGCCAGGATGAAACTTTCGGTTATTATGCCGGTCTATAACGAGATCGAGACCATCGCCGAGATTCTACGGCGTGTGCGGGCGGTGGGGTTGGCGGTACCGGCGAATTATGGGCCACAACACGACACAGTCGTCGAATTTGAGCGCGAGATCGTGATCGTGGACGACGGCTCGACCGATGGCACGCGGGAGTGGTTGCGCACGCTGGAGGACGACTCGGACGTGATCGTCGCATTCCACGAACGCAACCAGGGCAAAGGCGCGGCGGTGCGCACCGGGCTTCAGCGTGCCAGCGGCGACGTAATGTTGATCCAGGATGCCGATCTGGAGTACGATCCCCGTGAATACCCGGCGCTTCTGCAGCCCATCGTTGAAGCCCGTTCCCAGGTGGTCTACGGCTCGCGCTTCCGCGGCGGGCCGACCAAGGCGATGTTCTTCTGGCACATGGTTGGCAACCGCTTCCTCACGCTGGTGACCGACGTTCTATACGATACCATCCTGAGCGATATGGAGACTTGCTACAAGGTCTTCACGCGGGAGGTCGCGGAACAGCTCGACCTCAGGGCACCCGGCTGGGGCTTCGATCCTGAGATCACGGCGCAGATTCTCAAGCATGGTTACCGCATCTACGAAGTGCCTATCTCCTACACCGGGCGGGAGTTCGAAGAGGGAAAGAAAATCAGTTGGCGTGATGCCTTTACAGTGCTGTGGACGTTGCTCAAGTATCGCTTCATACGGTGAGGCCCCGCCGCTGGGGCAGAGATCGCTGGGTGCTAGTGACGCTCTTGACGCTGGCATGGGCATTGCGGCTGCCCCCGATTCTGGACAACCGCTTCCACGCCGACGAGGCGCTTTATGGTTACTGGGGCCTCTTGATCGGGTGTGGGCAGGACCCGTGGCTGGCGACGGTGCCGGTTTACAAACCGCCGTTGCTGCCCTACCTGATAGCGGGAGCGCGGGCACTCTTTGGCAACTCCGAGTTCGCCGTGCGACTGCCGGGGCTGGCGGCAGGGTTGCTGACCGTCCCGCTGGCCGCTACATTGGCCCATTCCCTTTATCACAACCGGTGGATAGCAGCGGCGGCAGCGGTGGGGGTGGCGCTCTCGCCCTTCGCTATCCTCTTCTCCGCCACCGCTTTTACAGACCCGCTGATGGCAACGCTGGGGCTGGGGGCCTGTGTAGCGGCGGCCCGTGGTCGGCCAGGACAGGCAGGGTTGTTGGCAGGACTGGCCTTTGCAGCGAAACAGACTGGGCTGGTGTGGCTGCCATTGGTGGCTTTGCTTCAAATCTCAAACCCCAAACCCCAAACCCCAAAACTATCCAGTTTACTATTGGTCATTGGCTATTGGTCATTGGTCATTGGTCTGGTGTTTGCCTGGGACGCGGCGCGGGTGGCGCTGGGAGCGGAGAGTTTCTGGCGCATGGGTATCTCTGGATACGGGGGGCTGCGCCTCATCTGGCCGCAGGAGTTGTGGATGCGGCTGCGCGGGTGGGGTAGCCTGGCGCGTTACCTTTTCGTCTCTCCTGTCGTCAATGGTGCGCTGCTGATGGGTCTACCCACGTTGGTGTGGGGCACCATCACGCACCGCCGTCATACACGCAAGGGGCTCACAGACCTGTTTCTCGTTTTCTTTTTGCTCATATACTTTCTGCTCCACTGGTTATGGGCCTTTCCCGTCTGGGATCGCTACCTGCTGCCGCTGGTGCCCGTGTTGGCCGTTCTCCTGGCCCGCGTCCTGGCTCTCTTCGCTTCCTACACACGGCTCGCCAATCGCCATTTACCGTTTGCCATTTGCCTCTTGTTACTTGCCGTCTCCCTGACCTTTCCTGCCTGGCACGCTGCCCACAGTCGCTACCCCGTCGGCGGTGACCACGGTGCCTACGACGGCATTGTCGAAGTCGCCGCGTTCCTGCGTGGGTTGCCCGAGGGCACGGTAATCTATCAGCACTGGCTGGGCTGGCACTACGATTATTACCTGTTCGATGCGCCCGTCTACCTGGCCCACTGGCCGACCCCGGCTTGGCTGGCTCAGGACGTGTGGGCTTTCGGTGCACAAGAACCGCGCTACGTGACGTTCCCATCCTGGGAATCATCCGCGCGGGTGGAGCGGGCACTGGCTGACGTGGGTTACGGGTTGGAGGCTGTGCTGACCACGACGCGCCGTGACGGCACGCCCTCGCTCACCGTCTACCACATTGTGAAAATGAGCAATGGGCGATGAACAACGATTCTACCAATCTCCGATCTCCAATCTCCAACCTTCTGGATGACTTCATGGCCATCGTACTGCTTTGGTTACTGGTGATTGCCAGTTTCTGGAGAATCGCGCTGGCAGGGCGGGTGCTGGCGAGCGGAGACGTCTTCACCTATTTCTACCCCTACTGGGCGGAGGCGACGCGGGCGGTCCGCGCCGGGCGGTTGCCGCTCTGGAATCCGTATCTCTTTATGGGTGCGCCTTTCCTGGCCAACAGCCAGGTGGGGTTTTTCTATCCCCTTAACTGGCCGCTGTGGCTGCTTCTGCCGGCGCATCAATCTGTTCACCTGACCATTGTGCTGCACCTGTGCCTGGCGGCGCTGAACGGATACCTGTGGGGGCGCACCTCGCTGCGGCTGGGACGAGTCGGGGCATGGACGGTTGGAGCAACTTTCGCATTGGGGGGCTACCTGGGCGCTCAGGTGGAGCACGTTAACCAGTTGCAAGGGCTGGCATGGCTGCCGCTTATGTTGATGCTGTATGATATGATCCTTGTGAAGGTTGAGGATGGGTCTGCAAAGCAGAAGCGTCTTCGGCTGCTGGAGTGTCTCCAATTACTGGGGTCACCTGCAACCCTCGCAAGCGTTCGTTGCGCGTTCGCCGGTCTCGCGATTGTCGTAGGTCTGGTGCTTCTGGCCGGACACACCCAGACGGCCTTCATCTCTCTGGTCGGGCTGGCGGCCTATGGGCTGGGGCTGGCGCTGTGGCGGGGGGTACGCCAGCGTGAGTGGAGGCCGCTGGCGCGGCGGGCGGCGCTCCTGGCTGCCGTGGCAGGGCTGGGGATGGCGCTGGCGGCGGTACAATTGATCCCCACCTGGGAACTCTCACGCCTCTCCGTGCGTTCCGAGGGGTTGCCGTTCAACGAGCGCGTCTCCTTCTCCCTCTCGCCGTTTTACCTGGCCCGCGCCCTCCTGCCCGGTTTCGCTGAGCCTGTACCTCCTGAACACATCGAACACGTTGCCTACGTCGGCATCGCCGGTCTCGCCCTCGCCGCCATCGCGATATGCAATGCGCAACACGCAACACGCAATCTGCAATCTGCAATCTTTCTCCTCGCCTTGGGCCTCTTCCTCTCCCTCGGCCTTTACAATCCCCTCTACCTCCTCCTGGCCCGCTACGTCCCCGGCTTTGCCCACTTCCGCGTACCGGCCCGCTGGCTGGCACTCTACGCGGCAGGCGTGGCGGCGCTGGCAGGGTGGGGCGCTGATCGGTTGTTCCACCGCCGTGGGCGCGTTGGCTGGCGTGGCTTATTGTCGTTCGCGGTCGTGCTCGTCGCGCTGGCGACGTGGGCCGTGGTGGGTGTGCGTATCGGAGAGGGGGGGCGCGTCGGCTGGTCGAACGTCGTCGGCTGGGCGGCGGCGACTGTCCTAGCGCTGGGACTGCTTATGATGACCAGGCGCGCACCGCGATGGGCAGCGGTGGGCTTGCTGGTGCTGTTGATCGTGGAACTCTTCACGGCGGGCACCTCGCTCCCTCACAGCCGGGCCACAGCGCCTCAGGCGTTCACCAGCCTGCGCCCGGCCATTGCCCATCTGCTTGCCTCCAATCCTCCTGCCCCGCTTGCGAGGGAGGGCCAGGGAGGGGGTTCCCGCTTCATCAGCATGTCCGACATCACCTTCGACCCCGGCGACCTGCCTGAGATCGAGGCTATCTACGGGCCGCAACTCTCGGCCGACGCGCTCTACGACTACATCATCGCCGCCAAGCACAAGGAGGTGCTCAGCCCCGATTTACCGCTGGCCTTCGGCATCCCCGCTGTGGATGGCTACGACGGCGGCGTGCTGCCCCTGGCGCGCTACGTCGCGCTCCAGCACCTGTTCCTGCCCGAAGGCGAGGTCTCCATAGACGGCCGGCTGCGCGAGAACCTGAGCGCCATTCCCGCTGGGCGGTGGTTGAGCCTGTTCAACGTCCGGTACATCATCACCGATAAACTCCGCGATGCCTGGCTGGACGACGTGTTCTACGACCTCCAATTTGGGGCGCACCTGGAGCGTGGGGAGTCGGCTGCGGTGGCGCACGTGCCCCAATTCGAGGCCACGGCGCTGGGTGTAGTCTCCTACTTGCGGGGGGCGGCGGCACTGCCGGACGGCGCGGTCGTCGGCGTCGTCGAGGTGGGTTTCGGCGAAGGTATCACGTGCACCTTCGAGCTACGTGCCGGAGAACACACCGCCGAGGGGCTATATGGCCCAAGCGTGGCCCACGCGCAGGCTCCCGTCGGCGACCACTTGTGGCCGCCTGCCCTGAGTTCACCGAAGGGCCAAGTCGAAGGGGGGCAACCGGAAGGGAACGACTACGTGACGCGGCTGCGGTGGCCGGACTCCGTCCTGAGCGAAGCCGAAGGGGCCGCCGCGCCAGCCACCGTCGTCGTGCGGGCGACGCTGCCGGAGGGAGAGCTGGTCGTGCGCGGGGTGAGCCTGATAGACGAGCGCACCGGCGGCTTCCAGGCGCTGGTGCTTTCTGACCAGGGTCGCTTTCGGCTGGCCCACTCCGGCGACGTCAAGATTTATGAGAACCTGGACGTGTTGGGGCCAGCGTTCCTCGTCCACGAGGCATTAGTGGCTGCCGACGACGAGGAGGCACTGGCCCTGATGCGGGATGCGGCGTTCGATCCGGCGGCAAAGGTTGTCTTGAGCGGCGAAACCTGGCGAAGGTTCCAGCCTTCGCCAGGTTGTGAGTTACTACTCGGGCCGCGCCGGTCGAGCGGTGTCCTGAGCCTGTCGAAGGGTAGGCGCTTTAGGTCGAGTAGCGAAGCGTACCGAGACCAAGCAGGTTATGCCAAGCCGCTCGCTTGGCTTCGTCGTGAGCTCAGCCGAATGGTTTCGATATGCCGCTCCCTGCGGTCACAGCTACTCAACCAGCGCTCGCTCAACACCGCATCCGGCCTGAGTAGTATCGGTTGTGATTCGATTCGCGTAACGCACTACGCGCCGGAGCGTGTCGAGATTGAGGTGGCCGCCGAGGCGCCAGGCTATCTCGTCTTGACCGACGCCTGGTACCCTGGCTGGGAGGCGATGGTGGACGGCGAGTCGGTGGTGGTTCACCGGGCCAACTTACTCTTCCGTGCCATCGTCTTGGACGCCGGGGAGCATTGCGTCGTCTTCACGTTCCGCCCGACGAGCCTGCACATCGGCGCGGGTGTGAGCCTGGTGGGGCTGGTTGGTCTGATCGTCGCCGCGCTTGCATTGTCCAAAGCCAGGCACAATGATATAATGCATTTTGGAAAGGAGGCTGAACGATGAATACCGTGAACCGTATTGTCGTGGTGATCCTGCTGTTAGTTGCCATGGTACTGTGTACCATTACGCTGGTGTTTCCCGTGCGAGCGCTGGATGCAGTCGCGCGGCAACCGGCCGCGCTGGCGGACTCGCTCAGGGGGTTTGAGCGGTACAGCCCTGAATGGTTCGGGCGGGTGTTGCTGGGCGGCCTTTTCGCCCTGACACTGGACATCATCTTCGGCTTACTCATTGTCCTAGAGGTGCGCCGACCCAAGCCGAAGGCCATCCGCGTCGAAAAGGCCGATGGTGGGGAGGTGCAGGTCAGCGTCGCCTCCATCGCTGACCGGCTGAAGTACGAGGTAGACCAACTCTCCAGCGTCATACGCACCAGGCCGAAGATCTCGGCCAAGCGCGGCGGCGTCGTGGTCGAACTGAACGTGGAGACGGCGGCCGGGATTGACGTGCCGGAGAAGGCCAGGCAGATCGTGGAGACGGCTCAGCAGGTGGTCGAGGAGAAGATGGGACTCAAACTGGCCCGGCCTCCTAAGGTCAACCTGCGTGCCGTGCCCTACTCCAAGATGCCGAGAGGTCGTGCTGAGTGGAAAGAGGAGCCGCCCGCTATGCCTTATCCCAGGACGCCGGAGGCTTCCGAAATGTCGGAAGAGGATCTGCCTGCTTTGCCGGAGGACTAGTCGGACTGGACCTGGCCGGAGATAGTCATCTCTCCTTCACCAACTTGCACGTCGGTGATGACGACCTCGATCTCCTCAAACCGGGCAGCTTCGGATAACTCCTCGTTGAGTACGTCAGTCAATGTCTCCAGGATCGGTTTGGGGATGGGCAGCGGGCCGACGGCGATCTCTTCGACCGTGATGCCGAGTTCGCCACCTGTGGCTGTGATGGAGAAGGCGACCAGACTGGGCAGGGCCAGTGAATCGGCCACGTGCACCGTGACGTAGACTTCGACGCGGCCGTTGCGGAAGTGTACCTGGGGTTCACCGATGGGCGATGGCTCTTCTCGCTTGGCGAGTGCTTGTGCCACCAGCGAGGTCATCTCCTCTTCGGTGATAGTGATGGTGACGGAATCGTCCGTGCTCTGCTCTGCCTCGGCCATCCGTTCCTCGAAGCGGCGGATCGCCTCGTCGGAGGGGGTGATGGTGTAAGGCGGCTGCGGGCCGCCCAAGATCGTGCAGCAGCAACAGGCCTGCGCGGCGACGACCAGTGCAATGAGCGGAGCCAGAATGTGTGAACGCATCGTTGCCTCCTGGGTATTGATGGTTGCTAATTGAACCGGAGTTCCTTTGAATTATAGCACAAGCAGTGGCGAGGTGAAAGACGACGGTATCCTCAGCCTGGCGGGGCGGGTGGAGAGCCTGCTCTTCGTGGCCGATGCTCCTGTCTCCGTCGGCCGCTTGGCGGAGGCGTTGGAGGCTACAGCGGGACAGGTCGAGCGGGCGCTGACTGATCTGGAGGCCGCCTATGCTGGACGCGGCCTGCGCTTGCAGCGGGTCAACAACCGCGTACAACTCATCACCGCACCGCAGGCCGCGCCCTTTGTCGAACGCTTCCTGGGTCTGGAGGCGCGCACGCGTCTTTCACGCGCTGCGCTCGAGACACTGGCCATCGTTGCCTATCGCCAGCCGATCACCCGGCCCGAGATCGAGGCCATCCGGGGCGTCAATTCGGATAGCGTCCTGCGCACCCTGTTGGGCCTCGGGCTGATCGAGGAAGTGGGACGAGCGGTGACCGTGGGCCGCCCCATTCTCTATGGCACCACCTTCGAGTTCCTGCAGCACTTCGGGCTGCGCAATCTGGAGGAGTTGCCGTCGTTGGGGGAGTTGCCGGCCGGTGAGGGTGAGGAGACGTGATGGAGAGATGCCCTTGGAGACCGCGGCCTCGCGTCGTCGCCTCCCTGCTGGCGTTGGCCGGGGCGCTGCTGTGTCTGGTTGGGCCGACGCTTCCTGCCGTGGCCCAGGATGGTCGTGTGCTACAGGTCTGGCCTGATCGTACTGTTGGCGTCACTTCTGGGCTGTTGGAGGGTTCCGCAGAGCACGACGCTGCGCAAGTGCTCCCCTTCGGCGTCTGCTGCGAATCCAGCAGCGGCAGCGTACAGGCGCGCACTTACCTGCACTTCCCGCTCGACGTGTTCCCCCCTGGCACCGAGATCCTGCAGGCCACGTTGCACGTGTACGTGGACGCTGGCTCGAGCTCAGGGGAGGCGACGTTTGGTGCATATCGCGTCCTGGAGTCGTGGGAGGAGGAGAGTGGGGGCGGCGACCCGGCTACCTGGCCCGCGCTTCTCACTTCGCCCATCGCCGTCGAGACAGTCCGTCTCGACGTGGTGGCACCAGCGCTGCCTGCGTCTACCCCCACCGCCACTCCCGTTCTCACCCTCTCGCCGCCCTCGACACCAGCGGCTACGTCCACGCCGGAAGCCACGCTGCCCACCCCTACGCCTCCTACTTCGCCCCTGCTCACGCCCACGTCCTTCACTTCGCCGCTGCCCACGCCGACGACCAGGCCAACCACGAGGCCTACCCCCTCCCCCCCTGCCTCGACGCCATCCGCGCCAACTCCTTCTCCGCCAGCCGACGGGCCGGTGGTGACGCTCGGACAGGCGGCGGGGACCTGGCTCGAGTGGGACGTCACTGCACTGATGCGGGCCTGGATGGCGGGAGAGGTGGCCGACTATGGATTGGCGCTGGCCTCCGTGCCCAGCCCCGATGCCGATCCGGAGACAGCAGGCGACTTGCTTGTGGCGCGTTGGCTCGCCACTGACGATCCCGAGACAAAGCCCTACCTCATCGCCGAGTTCACCGTCCACCCGGTCACACCCACGCCAACGGCCACGCCTGCGCCGATCCTGCCTCACGCCGGGGATGCTGTGGGGTGGGGAGGCGCGGGGGTGTTGCTCGTCGGGGCGGCGCTGCTGATGCTGGGACTGGCCGTGCGGCGCAGGTAGTCCAGTTCTATGCGTGCCGATCTGCACGTTCACACCACTGCGTCCGATGGTCGCTGGCCGCCGGAGCGCGTCGTGGCTGAGTAGGGGCAGGTCTTGCACCCTTCGGGCTGAGCCTCGGGACGAAGCCTGCCCACCAGGGCGACCGCAAGGGTTCGCTCCTACATTTGTTAGCACGAATAAGTCCTGGGTTAACTCAAGAGGCTGGCGAGCGTCGGTCGAGTGCGAAGCGTATAGAGACCAGCGAGTGGGTTCTCGAGTGCAACCCGCTTGGTCTCGATATGGCCTTCGGCCTACTCGACGAGCGCTCGTCCTGAGCCTGTCGAAGGGCTAGCCTCTTTCTTGACCCAACGGTTATTCGCGCTAACCTACATTTCGAGAGGTACGAACGGATTGTACGTTCTGCTTGGTGAGTGCGCCCAAGAGCCGTTGGAGGCCCCGCTGAAGATTGAGGGCCAGGATCAGCGGCGTTCAATCGCCGGCCGGCATGTGCTGATTGTGGGGTGTCGTCGGTTAGGGCGTGGATGGAGCGAATGAAACTAACGCGCAGTTGGGTGATGAACCTGAAGCAGATCGAACCCTTCCTCCCTTTCGCTAACCCCACGTTCGGTAATCTCGACTTTGAGGAAGCATCCTACCACGTACTGATCGTCCGGCTGTCCCCCTTGCGGGACGTAGACCGCTCCATACCCCACCTCTTCCTCTTCCAGGAAGTGCGACGGGCGCTGCGGGGCGCGTTCATTGATATGGCCTTCCTTCCCTCTGCGGGAGAGCGGGCGCTGTTTGAGCAAGAGGGCATCCCCTTCCTCATCGGTACTCAATCGCTGCGCTCCGCTGACGAATTCGACTTGCTCCTGATCTCCAATGCCTACACGCTGGAACTGATCAACCTGCCCTACCTGCTGATCCACTCCGGGTTTCCGCTCTTCGCCAGCCAGCGCGGGCCGGAGTGGCCGATCATCATCCTCGGCGGGTCCAACGCTATGGCCGCCCAGTCCATCATCCGCGAGGACGGCGACAGCCTGGTGGACGGCATCTTCTTCGGTGAGGGAGAGGGGTTGGTCGGCGACCTGGTGCGCTTGTTGCGAGTCGGCGAGTCAGCGAGTCAGCGGGGCGGCGAGACGGCAAGGAGGGAATTGCTGGAGCGAGCAGCCCAACAAATATTGGGACTCTGGATAGCAGGCTCGTTACATCCTACTCAGAAAGCCGTCCTTCACAGACCGGAAGCGCGGCTTCTGCCGGTAGAGTACCCCCTGCTGAACAGCCCAGAGGCGCACACGTCCAATCTTCAGATCAACTATGGTTGTCCTGCGTTCTGCTCCTTCTGCTTCGAGGGGTATGACCGCAAGCCGTACCGCGAACTCCCCCTGGATGACGTCCTATCCGCTGCCCGCCAGATCAAGCAGGCGCAGGGTGTCGAGGAGCTGAACCTGTACAGCTTCAATTTCAACACACACCAGGACATTCTGGAGATGATCCTGGAGCTGCATCGGCTTTTCGACCGGGTGAGCTTCAAGAGCCAGCGATTGGACGTGCTGCAACACACCGAGACCTTGCTGGAGGCGGAGGTCGAGGCGGACAAGCGGGAGTTTACTTTGGGCATCGAGGGGATCAGCCAGCGTCAGCGGGCGTGGCTGCACAAGAGCCTGTCCACGGAAGACATCACAGCTCTGCTGGATCGCCTCTTCGCGCTCAAGATCCGCCGGGTCAAGCTGTTTTACGTTCTGACTGGCTACGAAATCAACGAGGACATCGAGGAGTTTCGTCAGTTCCTGAAGTGGCTCAAAGAGGCCCGCCGCTCCTGGAATCGGCACACGCGCGTGGTCTTTAGCTTTGGGCTGCTGATCCGTATGCCATTTACGCCGCTGCGCTATGACCGGCTCTTTCTTGATGAGCAGGCGTGGTGGCCGTTGATCGGGCAGGTCAAATCGGCCTGCGAAACCAACGGGTTCGAGTTCCGACTGGCCTTCGATTGGCCCGCCTACGCGGTCAGTCAGGTGCTGGCGCTGGGCGGATACTGGCTGGTGGAGCCGATCGTGGCGCTGGCCCGGAAGGGATATTGCTTCGACGCCACGTTGCCGCCGGAGTATTGGGACGAACTCAAGGGATGGATGGAGCGGACGGGGCGCTGGAGCGAGGAGTTCCTGGGCGAGAAGGGACCGGACTATCCCTTCGCGTTGGAGTTCGTCGAGTCGAACGTGCCGGCCGAGTTTTTGTATCGTCAGTATCGGGAGGCCCGGTCGAGAGTGGACGGCGACTACTGCCTGGGGGCCGGTGGACAGCCCGGTCGCTGCCTGGGGTGCGGGGCTTGTGTGGACGAGGAGCAGCGTCGGGCGATCACGCGCCATCGAATCCGTCAGCCAGAGCGCGGGCCATACCTGGCCCAACTGCGCGAGGTGGTGGCCCGCAAGCGACGGCTGCAGCCAGCGTACTTCTTGCTGCGTTTGGACCCGTGGCTCGCCGGGGTTCTGCCCGAGTTTCTCAACGGGCTCGTCTTCAAGGAACTCCTCGCCCGCTACCCCGAGCTGGTGGATAACCTCCTGGCCGTGCGGGAGAGCCTGTTCACCCTCCATCCCAACGACCGCCGCTTTCCCTCCGTGAGCGGGGAGGCCGTCTTCGGCCTGAAAGCGTGGGACGTCGAAGCGTTGCGGCGCACGCTGGCCGATCCGCGCGGGCGTGTGGGGCTGGACTTCGAGATCGTGGGGCCTGCCGAGAGGTTCACTCCGGGCGCATTCACCAGGCTGCATCTGGACGTGCACTTGCCGGGAGACCTCTTCCCCGAACCGCGCGTCCGGCTGGAGCAGTACCTGCGCGGCGCGTATCTGCCGTATTCGCTGCGGCGGGAGGACAGCGGCTATCGTTTCGACCTAGCCCGTAAAGCACTCAAGAAAAAGATTCTGTTCGACGGCTCGTTCGAGACGCGGGAGGAGGGTTTCTTCGCCAGCCTGGACGTGGGGCCGAAGTTCGACCTGCTGGCGTTCTTGCAGACGTTTGGGGAAAAGCACCTGAGCCGCCACGCGCAGGTGCGGGTCTCGATGATCCAGTGGTAGCAGGGAACTGCACCGACCTTGAGAGTTGGTGATTCCCCGCGCCGCCCGGCTTCGACGTGACTCAACCCGGGTCACGGCGGCGCGGGTCGTCGCAGCCATGGGTTATGGGTCTTTTCATGCCCCACCGTCGTCTTTGGCCCGTGGCCGGGGTAGAGCACCGTCTCGTCCGGCAGGGCGAACAGCACCTCACGGATCGAACGCATTAGCGTGTCCCAATCGCCGCCGGGCAGGTCGGTGCGCCCGATCCCCAGCGCAAAGACCACGTCCCCATCGAAGACTACCCCCTCGTCAGCCTCGTAGAAGGCCACGTGCCCGGGCGAGTGGCCGGGGACGAAGAGCACCTGGAAGCGCAGCATCCCCACCTCCAGCACCTGTCCCTCTTCCAGCTTGATGTCAGGCGGAGGGCTGGGCGGCATCGCGAACCCGAACCAGGATGCGCCGCCGTCCGCTCTCAGGAGCGGAATCTCGGCCGGGTGGATGGCCATTTTTGCGCCGGTCGCCTCTACCACCTCGGCGATGGCGCCAATATGATCCATGTGGGCGTGGGTGATGAGCACGTAGCGGATGTCCAGGTCGTTCTGCTCGACGACGCGCAGGATGCGGTCCCCGTCACCCCCCGGGTCAATCACCGCGCCCTCCCGCGTCTCCTCGCAGCCGACGACGTAGCAGTTGGTCTGGATCATTCCTACGGGGATGGGGTGTAGGATCACGTTGACCCTCGATCTCCTCAATGCTCGCCTGCTATCATGAGGTGTCTGAATAGCAGATGGCTTCTACGCATTGACAAGACATTGTGAAAACAGGCTTTCAAACGATGGTGGGGTAGCCGGCCACAGGCCATTCGCTACGAGCCAATCCTTTTCTCGGCGGAGCGCGTCGTAAAATTCGCGGTAGGTTTTCTGCAGAGCCACGGTATGAGTGTAGCGCTGGAGCACAAATTGTAGAGCGGTCACGTATAACTGAAGTGGATCTATCTGAACTTGCTGAAGGTCAAACTCCTCCTCATCCAGTTCATCCAACTTTCCCTCTATCTCACCGATCAGCACTTCTGTTTCGGCGGCCAATTGATCTGGAATCGTCTCTCCACGTTCGACGAGTTCCAGGATGGGCGCAGGTGAGCGGAGCACGTGCACGATCACGTCTGGCTCCGAGAACACTTCTATCGAACCCCCGAAGGTGAAGAAATGGACACGCTTGTTGTGCCGATCGTGCAGGGTCACCGGCCCCGGACAAACCTGGTCAGAGTCCTGGAGTGGCTGTAACCAACTCGACGTTTGCCACTGGGAATGGCCCTCAGCGTCGCGGAGGCGTAGATGGAGTCTCTCTGGATCGAAGTGTTCACCTGTTGGCTGTTTCCTTATGGCCACCAGCAACCCGGTGTAGCCCGGACTTTCGGGGTGAGACTTGGGCAGTGGATAGTACCCCCACCCCTTCATCAGTTCCAACAAATGACTTCTGTCCATCGTTCACCCTTCCGAGTGAATGGATTATAGCAAACACCACCATCTTTGTCCAGCGTCAGAAATGTGTTAAAATATTCATTTGCCCAACCGCCTTGACGAAGTACGGCAAGGGTGTTACAATCAAGAACAAATGTTCGATGGCAGGGATGTAGGCGAAAATGGTCCAGGATAAGATCATCGTGCGAGGTGCGCGAGAGCATAATCTAAAGAACATCACCGTCGAGATTCCGCGCAACAAGATGGTGGTCATCACCGGCATCTCGGGGTCGGGCAAGTCGTCGCTGGCCTTCGATACCATCTATGCTGAGGGGCAGCGGCGCTACGTCGAGTCCCTCTCGGCCTACGCGCGCCAGTTCCTGGGCCAGATGGAGAAGCCAGACGTGGATCAGATCGAGGGTCTTTCCCCGGCCATCTCCATTGACCAGCGGGGCGGCTCGCGCAATCCCCGCTCCACCGTCGGCACCGTCACCGAGATCTACGATTACCTGCGGTTGCTCTACGCCCGCATCGGCGTGCCCCATTGCCCGCAGTGCGGCCGCGAGGTCGCCAAGCAATCGGCCCAGCAGATCGTGGACGCGGTGCTGGAGATGACACCTGGCACCCGCTTCCAGGTGCTCGCCCCCCTGGTCAAGGACCGCAAGGGGCATCACCAACCGGTCTTCGAGGACGTGCGCAAGGCGGGCTTCGTGCGCGTGCGGGTGGATGGCCGCGTGCGCGACGTGGACGAGGAGATCGAACTGGACCGCTACAAGATGCACACTATCGAAGCGGTCGTGGACCGGCTGGTCATCCCCGAAGGGGAGAAAGACGGCTTCCGCTCGCGCCTCACCGACTCGATTGAGACCGCGCTCCAGTTGGGCGACGGCGTGGTGATCGTCAACGACGTCTCGGTCGAGCCTCCGCAGGACGTGCTCTACTCGGAGCACCTGGCCTGCCCGGTCTGTGGCATCAGCCTGCCGGAACTGGAGCCCCGCACCTTCTCCTTCAACAGTCCTCACGGGGCCTGCCCTAAGTGTCAGGGGCTGGGGACACGGATGGAACTCGACCCGGAGTTGATCGTGCCCAACCCCGACCAGAGCATCGAAGAGGGGGCCGTCCAGGCCTGGAACGTCCGGGATCAGGAAGGTTACTACTGGCAGTTGCTCAAGGCCACCTGCGACCACTTCGGCATCCCCACCGACGTGCCCTGGCGCGAGCTGAACCACGCCCAGCAGCACATCATCCTGTACGGCAGCGGCAAGGAGCGCATCCAGGTCCACTACATCAGCCGAGACGGTCGCCGCAGCGAGTACGCCACCCGCTTCGAGGGCGCTATTCCCCACCTGCAACGTCGCTACCGGGAGACCAGTTCCGACTACATCAGAGGTAAGATCGAAGAGTTCATGAGCCGTCGTCCTTGCCCGGTCTGCGAGGGTGCACGGCTGCGCCCGGAGGCATTGGCGGTCACGGTGGCGGGCTGTTCCATCAGCGAGATCGCCAGTTGGCCGGTGAGCAGGTTGCTGGAGTGGGTTGACACTCTCGCGTTGAGCGAGCGGGAACAAATCATCGCCCGACGCATCCTCAAGGAGGTCCGCGCCCGCTTGGGGTTCATGGTCAACGTGGGGCTGGACTACCTGACGCTGAGCCGTACCGCCGCCACGCTGGCCGGCGGCGAGGCGCAGCGCATCCGCCTGGCGACGCAGATCGGGTCGCAACTGATGGGTGTGCTCTACGTCCTGGACGAGCCCAGCATCGGCCTGCACCAGCGTGATAACGCCCGCCTGATCCATACGTTGCAGGAGATGCGCGACCTGGGCAACACGCTGCTGGTGGTCGAGCACGACGAGGCGACCATCCGCGCCGCCGACTGGGTGATTGACCTGGGGCCGGGGGCGGGCGAGCACGGCGGGGAGGTGGTCGTCGCCGGCACGGTCGAAGACGTGGTTGCCTGTCCCGGGAGCCTGACCGGAGCGTATCTCTCCGGCCGTAAGTCCATCCCGATGCCTGCGAGGCGACGCGAGGGGAACGGCGGCCAATTGGTCATCCGGGGAGCCCGCGAGCACAACCTGAAGGACATTGACGTGCGCATCCCGCTGGGGAAGTTCGTCTGCATCACCGGCGTCTCCGGCTCCGGCAAATCCACGCTGCTGGTCGAGGTGATGTACCGCCGTCTGGCCCAGATGCTTCACGGCTCCCGCGAGCCTGCCGGTGAGCACGGAAGCATCGAGGGGGTTGAGCACATAGACAAGGTGATCGACATTGACCAATCCCCTATCGGGCGCACGCCGCGCTCCAACCCGGCCACCTACACCAACCTCTTTACCCCCATCCGCGAGTTATACGCCTCCCTGCCCGAATCGAAGATCCGCGGTTACAAGCCGGGCCGCTTCTCCTTCAACGTCAAGGGAGGACGCTGCGAGGCCTGTCAGGGGCACGGGACGCTGCGCATCGAGATGCAGTTCCTCCCCGATATCTACGTCCCCTGCGACGTTTGCCGTGGCCGGCGCTACAACCGGGAGACGCTGCAGGTGCGCTACAGGGGGAAAACAATCGCTGAGGCGCTTGATATGACGGTGGACGAGGCGATGGCGTTCTTCGCTGCCTTTCCCGCCATCCGGCGCAAGTTGGAGACCTTGCAGGACGTGGGGCTGGGGTACATCCGGCTGGGGCAGCCCGCGCCGACCCTTTCGGGTGGCGAGGCGCAGCGGGTGAAACTCTCGCGCGAGCTGAGCAAGCGGGCGACCGGGCGCACGCTCTACGTGCTCGACGAGCCCAGTGTGGGGCTGCACGCTGCCGACGTGGACAAACTGATCGGGGTGCTCAATCGGCTGGTGGACGCGGGCAACACCGTCGTCATCATCGAGCACCACCCCGACATCATCAAGGTAGCCGACTGGATCGTGGACCTGGGGCCGGAGGGGGGCGACGCTGGCGGCGAGATCGTGGCCGAGGGCACACCGGAGCAGGTGGCACAGGTCGGGGCCAGTTATACGGGGCAGTTTCTGAGGCATATTCTGGATCGTGCGCCCCGCATCAGGAAGTAGCGCAGATGCTCTTCAAACCCGGCCGGGCACGACTCCGCGTAGCGCAGCAGCTCCCCCCCATCAACCGGGTAAAGTGGATAGCAAAAGGAGTTCACTCACCACCCGCTCCACCTCCAACACACTCTCCACCACAAAATCCACGTTCTCATCCGGCTCCGCATCCACCAGCACCGTCGTCATATCCAGGGCCTTGGCTGGCCGCAGGTTGCGCGCCGAGTCTTCGACCATGATGCACTCGGGGCCACGAGCATCCAATAGCGCCAGCATCCGCTCGTAGGCATCGCGGTAGGGTTTGTTGCGCAAGCCTGTCTCTTCGATCCCGATCACTCGCTCGAAGCGATTCTCCACGCCCAGCGCCCGCAGCACCCGCCCGGTGTATTCCACGGTCGCGTTGGTGTAGACCGCTTTGCGCAGCGGAATCGCGTCCAACATTGCGGCCAGCGCCTGGTTGGGGTCGAGGTACTCCTGCACCGGAATATCGTGGATGAAGAACAGGTAGTCGTGTACATCCACATCGTGCTCGGCGATCAGACCACCAAGCGTGGTCCCGTAGCGGAGGAAGTAGTCGCGCCGCAGTGCAATCGCCTCCTCCCGGGTCAGCCCCATGTGGTCGCACAGCCACGTCTGGATGCGGCGACCTACCTCGCGCAACAGCCCCGTGTCGCCGGAGTAGAGGGTGTCGTCCAGGTCGAAGATGATGAAACTATAGGTCATATTGAGCCGAATTATACCCGCATGCAGCCAGAAGCCAACATCTACACAACAAGGCCGCGGCTGGACACCGGGGCCTGAAGTATCTTGTACTGAAAGCCTGCCCTGCCTACCCTTCCAATGCCTTCAACAGCAGTGGCAGTATATCCTTCGGATTTGCCTCTAAACACAGGTCGGCCACCTGGAAGATAGGCGCGTCCGGGTCGGGGTGGATGGCAACGATGTACTTCGCCTCCTCGATGGCGGCGTTGTGGAACGTGTCGCCCCGGATGCCCACCGCCACGTACACCTGCGGCGCGACCGTCACGCCGCGCACGTCCACTATCTGCTCGGGCCCGACCCAGCCCGCGTCCCGCGCTCCCCGGTCGCCGGCCACTCGTGCACCCAGCGCCGCAGCCAGTTGCTTGACCAACTCGAAACCCGCGGCGAGCTCCGTCGAACCGTCGTCCGCCTGTCGTCCGGCAGCCACGATCACGGGGGCCTGGGCCAGCGGCACCGGCGGCGGCTCGAAGCCCTCGGCCGGACCGACCACACGCACGGCCGGCTCCACCGGCTCCACCTCCAGCACTGTGGGCTCTCCCTTGCGGTACTCGTCTATGAAAGGCGCGGGAAAAGCCCCTGGCTCGACGGTGAGGAACTGCGGGCGGGCCTGGGGGCAGGCGAGGATCTCAAAGTACTCGCCACCGTAGATGGGGACTGCGCCCTGCACCGTGCGGGTGGCCTCGTCCAGGGTGATGCCCGTCACATGCTCGATCAGTCCACCACCCATCCTTTGAGCCAGCCGTGGGGCCAATTCTTGTCCCTGCGCGGTGGCTCCGAAAATGACGACTTCCGGCTGCTCCGCTTCGAACAGGTCGGAGAGCACCTTCAAGTACGGCTCCAGCGCAAACCGAGCCAGCGAGGGGTCGTCGGCCACGCGGACACCATCGGCACCGGCCTGGTAGAGAACTTGGGCTGGGCTTGCGGTGAGCCCTTCGGCTCCGCTCAGGGCAGGCGAAGCCGAACCATCCGTCACGCCCTCACCCAAGAGGACGCAGTAGACGTAGGCCCCCAACGAGTCGCCCAGGGTGCGGGCCGCGCTGACGGCCTCCAGTGTCACCGGCGCTACGGCACCGTTCGCCAGGTCAGCCACGATCCAGATGCCACCCCCTCCCTCCCCCTCGAAGACCTCTTCGGCTTCCTGGGCCATCAGCAAGTCAAGATACGATTCACCCATGGTGACCTCCTCACCTCCGCACCCGCTGCCGTAGTGCGTCGGCCGCTGCCCGGGCCATTTCTTCCGGCGTGCCGCTCACGCGCACCCCTCGCTCCCGCTCCGGCGGGAAGTCTCGCCCCCGCCTCTCCAGGAGTGGTCGGAGCGCCGTTTCATCTACCAGGCCTGCCCTGAGCCCGGTCGAAGGGTCAGCCACGTCCCACTGCTCCAGTCCCTCTGCCACCTCTCCTACCCCGCGGTAGACGTTGATGAGACGTACACCGTCGGGGTAGCGGAGCTTGAGCGCCCCTGGAACGACCGTGACGACCACCGGCAGGTCTGCCTCGACGGTCACGTAACCATTACCTCTCCCTCCCCCCACTAGGAGAGGGGGAGAAGCATGGCGGACGGCCTGCACCTTCCCGTCGGCCACCTGTGTCTGCCAGGCGTCAGCAATCTGGGGCCAGCCCAGAGCCTCGGCCAGCCGGAGCCCCAGTTGGCCCTGGCCGGTGTCCAGCGTGGTCGCGCCGGTCAGAACCAAATCCACCTCTCCCAGCCGCTCCACCGCTGCTGCCAACAGTTGGGTCATCACTGCATCGTCGGCCTCCTTGAAGCCATCGCCAATCAGGTAGACCGCTCGATCGGCGCCGGTCGCCAACGCCTGACGGAGCACGTCATCATCGGGTAAAGGACAGCGGGGAAGTGCGACTACTTCAGCGTCATTCGCGTCCTTGATGCGAAGCGCTGCCTCCAGCGCGCAGCGGTCGGCCGGCTGGAGCATATATTCCTCGCGGTTGACGAAGATGCGGCCCGCCCGCCGGTTGACTGCGATGCCACGGGGGTCGAGAACTCGTCCAAGCATCACGACAATTCGCATCCCTGCACCTCCTATGGTCTGATGCGCACGCCGTGCTCGCGGAAGATGTTGGACGCGATGACGATGCGCTGAACCTCGCTGGTGCCCTCAAAGATCTCGTTGATGCGGGCGTCGCGGAAAGCCCGCTCGATGGGATAATCCCGTGTGAGGCCCAAACCCCCGTGGATCTGCAGCGCCACGTCAATGGCGCGGGAGGCCACTTCGGAGCCATATAGCTTGCACATCGCCGCTAGTTGGGTAAAAGGTTGACCAGTATCCACCAGCCAGGCCACCCGGTAGACCAGGCTGCGCAGCGCCTCGACCTCTGTGGCCAGATTAGCGATCATCCACTGGACCGACTGCTTGTGAGCCAGTTCCAGGCCGAACTGCTTGCGGGTCTTGGCCCAGTGGATGCAAGAATCTAGCGCTGCTTGGGCGCCGCCCACGGTGGCCGCCCCCAGCGTCAGCCGGCCCATATCCAGCGACTTCATGAAGGAAATGAACCCCTCGCCCACCTTCCCCAGCACGTTCTCGTGCGGCACCTCCACATTGTCGAAGATCAATTCCGCCGTGGAACTCCCACGGATACCCATCTTGTCCTCGTGCCTGCCGACCTCGAAGCCGGGGGTGTCGGTCTCGACGATGAAGGCGGTGATGCCACCCCTGGCGCCCAGCGTGGGATCGGTGACCGCCAGGACGGTCGCGATGCCGGCGAAACTGCCGTTGGTGTTGAAGGTCTTGGTACCGTTGATGACCCAATGATCTCCGTCTCGCACGGCGCGTGTACGGATCGCCGCTGCATCGGAGCCAGCGTCGGACTCGGTCAGCAGGAAAGCGCCGTACTTTTCCCCTCGTGCCAGCGGCGTCAGGTATTTCTCTTTCTGCTCCGGCGTGCCGTCCAGGTGGATCACCATCGCGGCGATGCCGATGTGCGCACCGACGCAGGCCGCCGTGGAGGCACAGACCCGGCCCAGTTCCTCCAGCAAGATGGCGTAACCCATCTCACCGGCCCCCATACCGCCATATTCCTGAGGGAAACAGACGCCCAGGAGACCGATTTCGCCCAGTTTCCTCAGTGTCTCGAAGGGCACCCGTCCCTCTCGGTCGATCTCTGCCGCGATGGGAGCGACCTCGCTCTCGATGACCTCCCGGACCATTCGACGCAAAGCTTTGTGTTCTGGAGAAAATTCAAAGTTCATATCTATCTTCTCCTCACGGCGTGATCTCGACGTCCCACTCGGAGAAGACCTCTTGAGCGATGCGGACATTGTGCAACTCCGTTGGCCCGCCGATGATGCCCAGCACTCGAGCGTCGCGGTATTTGCGGGCCATCGGGAAATCCTCCATATAGCCATAACCACCCATCACTTGTAGCATGCGGTTGGTGACATTGCGGGCGGTGCGAGCACTGGTGGCCTTGACCACCGATGCATCAAAAGAGAAACTTTCGCTTTGATCAACCAGCCAGGCAGCGTGGTAAACCAAATATCGCAGAGCCTCCACCTCAGTCATCGCCTCGGCCACGTAATCTTGAATGGCCTGCTTCTCGGCGATGGGGACACCGAACTGCACCCGCTCTGTGGCGAACTGAGCCGCGACCTCCAGGGCACTCTCCGATACACCCAAGCCCGCCGCCGCCAACGCGACCGCCATCCGGTCCTGTGCCTGCTGCGCCACGACCCAGCCACCGCCAGGCTCGCCGAGCCGGTTGGCCTGCCCCACGCGACAGCCCTCCAGGTAGAGCGTGTTGAAGGTCACGCTACGCAACCCCAGTGTTGGCTCCCGGTAGCCCACCGTCAGTCCGGCTGCGTCTTTGGGAACCAGGAATGCCTCCATCCCCCCCGGCCCTTGGGCAAAGATCAGGAAGAGACCAGCGATCCCACCGTTGGCGACCCAGGTCTTGACCCCGTCCAGGATCACCTCATCGCCGTCTGGCGTGGCGCGGGTTTGCAGCGCCGCCGCGTCGCTCCCGGCATCCGGCTCGGTGAGGGCGAAAGCACCAATCATCTCTCCAGCAGCCATCGGCGGGAGCCACTCCTCCTTCTGGGCATCGGTGCCATGGGCCAGGACGCTCATCGCCACCAGGCTCACGTGCGTCGCCAGCGTCACGGCGGTGGACATGCAGTCCCGGGCCAATGTCTCGATGAGCAGGGCGTAACTCACGTAGTCCAACTCCGCGCCGAAGTAATCCTCCGGCAGTGTCGCTCCCAGGAAGCCCTGATTGGCCGCTTTGCGAAGTGCGTCCAAAGGCGGCTGCTCCTCGTGATCAAGCTCCTCGGCCTTGGGCAAGACCTCCTTAGTGGAGAAGTCCCGGAACATGGCACGGAACATCTCCTGCTCTTCACTAAACGCAAAGTCCATAGCCAGCCCTCCTGACTTGATAGGCTGGTAAAACAGCACATTGGTACCAGAGGCCAATGCCCAATTTACCAGCTTCTCAATCTACCGGTTACTTATCTTTGAACTGCGGCTGCCGTTTTTCGAGGAAGGCACTGAGCCCCTCGCGGGGGTCTTCCTTTTCCGCCAGGACCACGAACTGCTGTGCCTCGATCCTGAGCCCTTCCTCGATGGAGACGGCCAGCCCTTCGGTGATCGCCTGTAGCGTGGCGGCGATGGGGAACTTGGACTTGGAGACGATCTTGCGGGCCAGGTCGTGTGCTTCCTTGAGCACCGCACCGGCTGGCACCACCTTGTTGACCAGGCCCATCCGGTAGGCCTCCTGCGCAGTAATCATGTCGCCGGTGAGGATCATCTCGACGGCCTTCCCCTTGCCGACGATGCGAGGCAATCGCTGCGTGCCGCCAAAGCCAGGAATGATCCCCAGGTTGATCTCTGGCTGCCCCAGACGCGCCCGGTCGGAGCAGACGCGCATGTGACAGGCCATCGCCAACTCCAGCCCTCCGCCCAGGCAGTAGCCGTTGATGGCGGCGATGACCGGCTTGGTGGCTTTTTCGATCTTGAGATTGATCCCCTGCCCCCGCCCGATAAACGCGCTGGAAGCGGCTTCATCGGCTTTTTCGAACAGCTCCTTGATCTCCGGAATGTCGGCCCCGGCGACGAAGGCATTGGTCCCCCCGCCGGTGATAACGATGGCCTTAACCTCGTCATCCGCCAGCATTTCATCCACCGCCTGATCCAGTTCCTTCAACACCTGCGTGTTGAAGGAGTTGACCGGCGGGTGGTCAATCGTAAGCACCGCAATCCTGTCCGCAACCTCGGTGCGGATGTATTGCCACTCTCCCATTGTCTACCCCTCCTTGATGTTTTACACAACACGCAATACGCATCACGTGTTCCGTATTACGTGTTGTGTGTCATGCATATTCGTGGAACCCCTTCCCCGTCTTCACCCCCAGGTGCCCAGCGCGGACGCGCAGCTTGAGCGGGCGGCCGGGACGGAAGCGAGGCCCCAATTCCTTTCCCAATGCCTCCAGCGTCTCCACCACCACATCCAGGCCGATCTTGTCGGCGATGGCCAGCGGGCCGATGCGCTCGCCGCCGTAGGTCATCCCCGTGCCGGCGACCATCGCCATGTCAATGTCGGTGATGCTGGCGATGTTCTCCTGCACACACAGCGCGGCCTCGTTAATGACAGGGTACATCAGCCGCTCGACGCTGAACTTCGTCCCGGTAGGCACTGCGCCGGACTCCTGCAGTTCCTTGATCATCCCCTTGACCACCTCTGACTCACCGCCGGGATGATCGTAGAAGCCAGCGCCAGACTTCTCGCCCAGCCGTCCGGCCTCGAGCAGCTTCACGAACAGCGGAGCCGGACTCATCCGCTCTCCATACTCAGTGTAGAGGTACTCCCCCACGTGGGCACAGACGTCGAGGCCAAGCATGTCCATCAGCGTGAAAGGCCCCATCGGCATGCCCCACTGCACCACCGCCTGGTCAATCTCGGTGGCTGTCGCCGCCCCTTCCTCCAGTGCCTTGGTCGCCTCGCTGAGGTAGGGCATCAGCAGCCGGTTGACCAGGAAGCCGGGGCACTCCTGGACCACCACCGGGATCTTGCGCAGACTCTCGGTGAACATCACCACATCGTCCACCGTCTCCTGGCTGGTATCGAGGCCAGGGATGACCTCGACCAGCTTCATCACGTGGGCCGGGTTGAAGAAGTGCATGCCGATCATCTTATGGGGTTTGCTCGTGGCCGCGCCCATCTCGGAGATCGAAAGAGCCGAGGTATTGCTGGCGAAGATCGTCTGCTCGGGGCAAGCCACCTCCAACTCTTTGAACACGGCCCGCTTGACCCCCATCTTTTCGGGCACTGCCTCGATGACGATGTCCACGTCTCCGAACTCGTCGTAGGTAAGCGTCGGCGTGACCAGGTCCAGCTTGGACTGCATGTCACCCTCGCTCATCTTTCCTTTATCCACGCGCCGCTGGTAAATGGCCCGGATATTTTCCATTCCCTTGTCCAGCATCGCCTGGTCAATGTCTTTCATCACCACCGGCAGGCCAGAGTAGGTGATGACCTGGGCGATCTCGCCGCCCATCGTCCCTGCACCGACCACTGCGGCTTTAAAGATGTACATGTCTGTTACCTCCCATAACTTGATATGCGGTAGACTAGTCCACCCTCTCCAAAATCAACGCCCCACCCTGGCCGCCACCGACACACATTGTGTTCATCCCATATCGCACACCCCGCCGCTGCATCTCGTGAGTCAGCGTGGCGACCAGCTTGGCGGCGGTGCAGCCCACTGGGTGACCAAGGGCGATGGCACCACCGTTGACGTTGACCTTACCCCAATCCCAGTTGTACCCCTGAGCCTCCATCTCCTTCTCGACGGCCAGCACCTGGGCAGCAAAAGCCTCGTTCAGTTCGATCAGGTCAATGTCATCCAGGCTGAGCCCCGCCCGCTTGAGCGCCTTGGGCATGGCATAGGCCGGGCCGATACCCATAAAAGCCGGGTCTACCGCGGCGTAGGCGTAACTGACGATGCGCGCCGTGGGCTTGAGGCCCAGTTCCTTCGCCTTCTCCGCCGTGCAGACGATCATGGCAGCAGCACCATCGGCGATGGGGCAGGCATTCGCTGGAGTGACCGTGCCGTTCTCCTTGAAGACGGTCGGGTAGAGCGCCGCCTTCTGCACTGTCAGGCCGGGGTTGATGGTTTCGTCGTGCATGATCTTCTCCCGTGCTACCTCCTGCCCGGCCACCTTCTTGACGATCTCGACGGGAATGATCTCGTCGTCGAACTTCCCCATCCGCTGGGCCATAAACGCCTTCTTGTGAGATTGGACGGCGTACTCGTCCTGCTCCTCGCGGGAGATCTCGTACTTCTCCGCCAGATTCTCGGCCGTGCGGCCCATAATCTGATCGCAGATGGGATCGGTCAGCCCCTCCCACAGTGCGTCGGTCAGTTCAGCGTGACGGAGTTTGTACCCCCAACGGGCTTTCTTGAGAATGTAGGGAATGTTGCTCATGCTCTCGGTGCCACCGCACAGGTAAACCTCTCCATCACCCGCCTGGATAGCCTGATAGGCCGAGGTAACGGACTGTATACCGGAGGCACAGTTGCGCTGGACGGTGAAGCCTGGCACCTCGATGGGCACCCCGGCCATCAGCGCCGCCACCCGACCGATGTTGGCCGCGTCAGAGGGTTGTCCAATGCAACCCAGGATTACCTCGTCCAGCACCGCCGGGTCCAGCCCCGTCCGCTCGAACACGGCCCGAAAGACGATCTCGGCCAGGTCCTGAGCCCGCTTGCTGCGCAGTGCACCGCCGTGAGCTCCTACCGGCGTGCGCACCGGACTTACTATGGCCACTTCTTTCATTCACGCACCTCCTTGTTCTTGGGGGGTCGTTCGCAGACCCTGGATAACCGTTTCTAGGGCCGCTTGATAAAGCGCCTCACGCTCCACACCTACCATTTCCCGCCGCAGTGGATGCTCCATCAACTCCAGCACGCCGTTCAGAACCGCCCACAGTGTGGTGGCAGCCAGCCGGGCATCGCAGCAGTCGAACATGCCATCTTTGATCCCCTGCTCGACGGCCCGAACCACCCAGTTCAGCCCCCTCATACTGGCCTCCAGGGCCTCCTGATAGACCTGGGGAGTTACTGCTTCCCGAAAGCGCCCCCGGTCCATCGCCATCAGGAAACGAAAATAGTGGGGCTCCTGCTGGAAGAACTGGAAATAGGCCCAGCCTAGCCGCCGCAGCCGCTCGTCGGCCGGGAGAGAACCTCCCGCTGCATAAGCCTGCTCCAGTTCCCCAACCAGTTCATCCAACCCCTCTAAAAGCAAGTGAGCAAGGATGCTCTCCTTGCTCTCAAAGTACAGATACACCGTACCCTTGCTGACCTCTGCCCGCTCGGCCACCTTATCCACGGTGGCGCGGTGGAAACCGTTCTCGAAGAAAACCTCACGGGCCGCCCGGAGGATAGACTGCCGCCGTTCTTCCTTTTCTCGCTCGCGACGCGCTCTAGTCGTCACACAGACACCTTTTGTGCTAACTTATGGTCATTAACTGACTTGTAGTCAGTATACAACAGAAAATCAACGCTGTCAATATCCCAGCGCGAATTTTAAGGTACGCGAGCTTGTGCCTCCTCATTGCTGTGCTATAATAAAACATCAAGTGACAACAGCTCATAGGAGGCATTGTGCGGCACTCAAAAGCCCAGCGAACGCGCATCATACTCTGGATTATCAGCCTGCTGGTCATCATCAGCATGGGGCTGAGCATGGCGCTGACACTCATACCACAACGCCGTGGCACGCCCACTCCCATACCTACCTACACCCCCTTCCCCACCCGTACGCCTACACCCACTCCCGGATGATGGAGGTAGGAGGCTGAGAGACCAAGCCTGGCACAGCCGTTTCGCCGACGGATCGTAAGCGCAAGGACAAATGCACCTGTCCTGTGAGGAGGCTGGCGATGACCGAAAAGCCACTCAAGATCCTGTTCCTTGCCGCCGAGGCGGTTCCCTTCGCCAAGATGGGCGGGTTAGCCGACGTGGCCGGTTCGCTGCCCAAGGCCATCCGGGCATTAGGCCACGACGTGCGGTTGATGATCCCGCGCTACGGCACCATCCGCAGCGACCAGTTCCACCTGGAGAAGATCGGGGACCCCCTCCCCGTCCCAGTTGGACCTGGAGTGGAGCACGTCCACCTGGTCGGCAGCGCTCTTGACGGAGAAGTACCGGCCTACCTCATCTGGAACGAACATTACTTTTCCTCCCGTGACCAGGTCTACGGCTTCGAAGATGACGCCCAGCGCTTCGCTATCTTCGGGCGGGGGGCTCTCGCCGCGCTCCACTCTCTGGATTGGAAGCCTGACGTGATACACGCCAACGACTGGCATACCGGCATCGTGCCGACCTGGCTGAATACGGAAGGACGGAGTGACCCTTTCTATGCCGACGTCGCCACCCTGTTCACCATTCACAACCCTGCCATCCAGGGCATCACCGGTCGACTGATCCTGACCTTTGTGCAGATGGAATACGTGAAGCACCTGCCCATCGAGCAACCAGGGACGGTGAACTGGATGGCCCAGGGCATCGCTCACGCCGACCTGGTCAACACGGTCAGTGAGCGGTACGCCCAGGAAATCCTCACCTCTGAGATGGGGATGGGGTTAGACCCCTTGTTGGGGGAGCGAAAGGATCGACTCTTTGGCGTGCTCAACGGGATTGACCACGAGCGCTGGAACCCGGCCACAGACTCCAACATCCCTCACCGTTTTGACGTCGAGCAGCTTAACACGCGGGCTGCCAACAAGACCGCCCTGCAACAACAGGCACGCCTCCCCGTGCGACCCGAGGTGCCCCTGGTCGGGATGGTCACGCGGTTAGATGAGGCCAAGGGGATGGACCTGATGGAACCGGTGCTGGAATGGCTTCTGGAAGAAGAGGCCCAGTTTGTTCTGGTCGGCACCGGCCTCCCTCAATACCAAGAGATGCTTGAGCGTGTCCAGGCCCGCTTCCCTGACAAGATGCGCGCCTTCCTCAAATTCGATGACGTGCTGGGGCGGCGCATCTACGCCGGGGCGGACATGCTCTTGATGCCCAGCGCTGTCGAGCCGTGCGGGCTGGGGCAGATGATCGCGATGCGCTACGGTTGTGTGCCCATCGTGAGCGCGACCGGTGGGCTGGCCGATACAGTCACCAACTATAGAGCCAGGTTAGGTCGCAGCACGGGGTTCGTCTTTAAGGGCCACACCCCCAAAGCGTGCCAGCGTGCGTTGAAGCGAGCGCTGAAGCTCTACCGTGACAACAAGAAAGCGTGGCGCAAGCTGCAGCAAAGGGGAATGGCAGCAGACTTCTCTTGGGAGGCTTCGGCACAGAAGTACATCGAGCTATATCAGAAGGCCATCCAGTTGCACAGAGAGGCCCAGGTGCCATCGGGATAACATAACCAGCGAACCGCGTAACTCCTGTCATTGATCATTGTCCGCTGGGCGAGCGCATCACGCTGGGGACGGGGAATAGGGGGAAATGGGGCTAAAGGTCTGAGCATGGCCTGGCCTGTGCTGCAACGATGCAGGGGGTGATGATGGGACGCACGCTGTTGCTGACCGGTCGGCCGGGCATCGGCAAGACGACGGTGATCAAGACGGTGGCGGAATTGCTGGGCGGCCGGGCTGGCGGCTTCTACACCGAGGAAATCCGTGGCCCCGGCGGACGCAAGGGCTTCCTGTTGGTGACGCTCGACGGGGAGAAGGCGGTAATGGCCCATGTGGACCTGCGCGGGAAGGGTCGTCCCCGGGTGAGCCGCTACGGGGTGGACGTGGAAGCCATTGAGCGGGTTGGGGTGGCAGCCCTTCGGCGGGCGATGCAAGCTGGGCGGATCGTGGTGGTGGACGAGATCGGCAAGATGGAGCTTTGTTGCGGGGCGTTCAAGGACGTGGTGCTGCAGGCGGTGGGTGGGCCTGCTCTGAGCGATGCCCTGGGCGTGTCGAAGGGCGAAGCCGAAGGGCCGCACACGGTGGTGGCGACGGCGATGGCGAAGTCGAACCCCTGGATGGACAGCCTCAAAGCGCTGCCCAACGTAACCCCGTGGGAGGTGACGGTGAAGAACCGGGATGGGCTGGCAGAGCAGGTAGTACAATGGCTGGATGAAGAGGCCCGCCGATCAGGGTTCGGCCCGTGAATGCACGGGTGAGGCGACTGTTCATACTCTCCGCTCGGAGCCGGAGGCCCCTGACATAGTTTGCCGGGGGTCTTCTTGTTCTCTTCTTCATAAGGCACGTGCAGGCTCCTTGATTGGACTGACATAAGTCAGTCCAATTGGCCCTTTACAACGAAGGAAAAGGCGCTTATAATCCCCTTGGAACAGTCCAATAAGGATAAAGAGCATGCACTTGCAACTGGATTCGGAGAGCAAACTGCCAGCGTACATGCAGATCCGCAATCAACTGCGCGAGCAGATCCTGCGTGGTGACTTGCCTGCAGACGCCCAGTTGCCGCCGGAACGGACGTTGGCCCAAAGCTTGGGTGTATCCAGGACGACGGTGGTGAGCGCCTATGGTGAACTGAAGGCCGAGGGGCTGGTGAAGGGGCACGTGGGTCGGGGCACCCTCGTCGTCGGTGGGGCGGCTTGGATGGACGCGCAACCCATCGCCTGGCCGGCCCACTTCAGTAGCCTGGGGCGCCGCCTCGTCCAGCACGCCCAGCCCGCTGAATTGCTCACTCTCCGTCGTCTGAGCGCTCAGCCGGACGTCATCTCCCTGGCTCTCGGTCTGCCCGACCCGACCCTGCTGCCGCCTGAGCGGCTCCAGCAGGCCTGGGAGACGGTTGTCGAGCGGGTGGGGGTAGCCGCCGTGGGGACGTGTCCGGTGCAGGGGACGCTGGCCGTGCGGGAGGTGATCGCGGCCCGCATGCGCGAGCGCGGGGTGACAGTCGGCCCGGAGGGGATGGTGTTGGTTAATGGCTCCCAGCATGGACTGGACCTCCTGCTTCGCCTGCTGGCCGAGCCAGGGGACACAGTGCTCGTGGAGGCTCCTACCTACTTCGGTGCGTTGCAGTCCTTTCTGGCCCTGGGCGTGCGCCTCGTCGGCGTTCCGGTGGACGAGGAGGGAATGGACGTGGAACGGGTAGAGTTCCTGCTGGCCCGCTACCGCCCCCGATTTATCTACACGGTTCCTACCTACCAGAACCCCACCGGCGCGACGATGAGCCTGGAGCGGAGGGAGCGGCTTCTGGCCCTAAGTCAGCGGTATCAGGTACCCATCGTGGAGGACGATCCCTTCGGCGACCTGTACTTTGACCAGCCCCCGCCGCCGCCCATCAAGACGCTCGATCAACATGGACACGTCCTCTACCTGAGCACCTTCTCCAAGAGTCTGGCACCGGGGTTGCGGGTGGGCTGGCTGGTGGCCTCCGGCCCCTTGGTAGAGCGGGCTGCTCTGCTCAACCGGGTGACAGAACTGCAGCCGAACACAGTCGGCCAGCACCTGGTGGTCGAGTTTGCGCGGCAAGGATGGCTGGAGGATCAGGTCGCCCTGGCCCGCTCCGTCTACCGGGCCCGGTGCCAGGCGATGGACGCGGCCCTACGGTGTCACCGGTTGTCCGGCCTGTGCTGGGTGGTTCCGGAAGGAGGGATGTTCCTCTGGCTACATCTGCCTGAGCAGGTGGATGCTCAGCACCTGCTGGTCGAAACGGGCCAGCAGGGGGTCCTCTTCCTGCCGGGCCATCTTATGTACTCTGCCGGCGGCCCCCGCAACGTCTGTCGGCTCAACTTCAGCATACCCGACCAGGAGGCCATTGAGCAGGGGGTCGCGACGATCGTTGCTGCCTTGAAGCGATTACTACGCAGACCGGCAGAGGTGTCGGACGAACCGATGGTCGCCAGTCCGATTGTGTAGACGAGGTGATAGAACAGGCGCTAAGCAGAGTTCTTTGACGATTCTGAAAAACACGGTAGAATATCAAAAGGAGGCTAAAGGAATGAAAAAGGAAGTTGGTACAGATAAAGTCAAGCGCGGCTTGGCGCAGATGCTCAAGGGCGGCGTGATTATGGATGTGGTCAGCGCCGAGCACGCCCGCATCGCCGAGGAGGCGGGTGCGTGCGCGGTGATGGCCCTGGAGCGGGTCCCGGCCGATATCCGCGCCCAGGGTGGTGTGGCCCGTATGTCTGACCCGGAAAAGATCACAGAGATCATGGAGGCGGTCTCCATCCCGGTGATGGCCAAGTGCCGCATCGGCCACTTCGTCGAGGCGCAGATCCTGGAGGCGCTGGGGGTGGACTACGTTGACGAGAGCGAGGTGCTAACCCCCGCCGACGAGGAGCACCACATTGACAAGTGGAAGTTCAACGTCCCCTTCGTCTGCGGCTGCCGCAACCTGGGGGAGGCGCTACGGCGCATCGGCGAGGGCGCGGCGATGATCCGCACCAAGGGGGAGGCCGGCACCGGCAACGTCGTCGAGGCAGTGCGCCACGCCCGGGCCGTGCTGGGGGAGATTCGCCGTCTGACGACGATGGCCCCCGAGGAAATGATGGCCTATGCCAAAGAGAGCGGTGCTCCCTACGACTTGGTGGTCGAGACAGCGCAGTTGGGCCGCCTGCCGGTGGTCAACTTTGCCGCCGGCGGTGTCGCTACCCCGGCAGACGCGGCGCTGATGATGCAACTGGGGATGGACGGGGTGTTCGTGGGCAGCGGCATCTTCAAGTCCGGCGATCCCGCCAAGCGCGCTCACGCCATTGTTCAGGCGGTCACTCATTATGACAATCCGGAGATTCTGGCCGAGGTGAGCCGCAACCTGGGCGAAGCGATGGTCGGCATCAATATCAGCGATATTCCCGAAGCGGAACGGCTGGCGGTACGCGGGTGGTAAACGAGATCACGGTCCGCCAGACCACCGTCGCCGACGTTCCCGACCTGGTGCGACTGCGCCGGATGATGTTCGAGGCGATGGGCTTCGGCGATCCGGCGCAGTTGGACGCCGTCGATGCAGCGACCGCATCCTACTTTGGTGAGGCCATTCCTGCCGGGAGATTCCACGGCTGGCTGGTGGTCACATCCGCAGGTGTGGCAGTGGGCAGCGGCGGCGTGGTGATTGACCAGCATCTGCCTGGACCCGGCAATCTGTCAGGCCAGGTCGGGTACATTATGAACGTAGTAACCGTCCCCCGCTACCGCCGTCGAGGTATCGCTCGTCGCATCATGCAGGCCATGCTGAAGTGGCTGACTGAGCAGGGCATCCAGCGCATGACGTTGCACGCGACGGGGGTGGGACGGCCCCTGTATAGGGAGCTGGGGTTTGTGGATAGCAACGAGATGCGCTTGAGGCTGGATTAGGCTGTCTGGGGCGTATACAAATCTTGGGGGGAGCGAGCGCTGGTTGAGTGCCGAAGGCGTATCGAAACCAAGCGAGCGGTTCTACGGATCACCCGCTTGGTCTCTATACGACCCTTCGGGCCTACTCGACCGGCGCTGGATCGGTTCTTCAATTGATATTCCCCCAAGTTTTAGATGCGCCCGGCTGTCTACTTCCCGTGGTAGGAGGACAGTTCTCTATTGCCACGATACAGAGAAGAGCGTACAGTGACCAGGAGTTATGGCAGCCAGAGCATGATCGCTCCACTGCGCAAGGTTCTGGTCAAGCGGCCAGACGAGGCTTTCGCCGTAGCGGATCCGGTCAGGTGGCACTACGCCGCTCGGCCTGACCTGGAGATTGCCCAGCAGGAACACGATGCGCTGGTGGCCCTCCTGCGTCAGGCCGGAGCCGACGTTATCTACCACGACGAGGCCCAGCCCGACCGGGCCGACGCCATCTACGTCTTCGACCCGGCCCTTGTGACCGACCAGGGGGCGATCATCCTCAGTATGGGCAAGACCCTGCGCCGGGGAGAGGAAGAGGCCATGGCGCGCCGCTTGGAGGCACTGGGCGTGCCGGTGCACTACACGCTGCACGGTCAGGCCCGAGCCGAGGGCGGAGACCTGTTGTGGCTGGATCACGACACCCTGGCGGTGGGTTTGGGCTTTCGCACCAACGCCGAAGGACTGCGCCAGTTGAAAGAGGCCCTGGCCGGGATGGGGATCACCATCATGCCGGTGGAGTTGCCCTACTACGTGGGCTCCGAGGCCTGCCTGCATCTGCTGTCGTTGATCAGCATTGTGGATCACAAACTGGCCGTGGTCTATCCGCCCTTGCTCTCCGTGCCTTTCTGGCGGTATCTTCAGGAGCGCGACTTTCGGCTGATCGAGGTGGTGCCAGAGGAATTCGAGACGATGGGACCGAATGTGCTGGCCCTAGCTCCTGGCCAGTGTGTGATGCTAGAGGGCAATCCCATCACCCAACACCGGCTGGCAGAAGCCGGCTGCGAGATGCTGACCTACCGAGGGAATGAGATCTCGCTCAAAGCCGAAGGGGGGCCAACCTGTCTGACCCGGCCGATTCTACGCGAGTACTGAAGGTATTGGGGAGATGAAAATTGGTGTTCTGGCCCTGCAAGGGGCTTTTATCGAGCACAAAAAGATTTTGGCACACATTGGCGTGGAGCCGGTCGAGGTGCGGCTGCCAAGGCACCTGGAGGGTCTGGATGGCCTGATCATTCCCGGCGGCGAGTCCACCACCATTGGCAAAGTCGCTGAGGAGTGGGGGCTTCTGGAGCTCATCCGCGCCTTCGCCCGATCGGGCCGTCCCGTGTGGGGCACCTGCGCGGGGATGATCCTGATGGCAAAAGAGGTGGTGGACGGCACACCTGGTCAGCCCTTACTGGGACTGATGGATGTGGCTATCCGCCGCAACGCCTTCGGCCGCCAGGTCGATAGCTTCGAGGCCGACCTGGAGGTGCCCGCGCTGGGGAAAGCGCCTTTCCACGCCGTCTTTATCCGTGCCCCGCTCATCGAGCGCGCAGGGAAAGATGTAGAGGTTCTAGCACAATTGGATGGTGGAACTATCGTGGCTGTCCGGCAGGAGAACTTGCTGGCGACGGCTTTCCATCCGGAGCTGACAGAGGACGATCGGTTTCACAGGTATTTTCTGAGCTTATATGAGGTAAACTGAGATGGCGAAACAGGAGGACTCTATCAAAGAACCAACGACCGCTTATATCCGCAATACAGAGATACCCACCTTCTTTGGCGAACCGATGCTTAGAGGAGAATTCATCGAGGTGGATGAGGCGGCTACCTCAGACGCTCCGGCGCTATTTTACGAGCATCCAAACGGCAGTATCTGGGTGGGGGATGCCGTTGCCTGGCTTAGCTCTCTGGAAAGTGAATCTGTCGATCTGGTCTTTGCCGACCCGCCCTACAACATTAAGAAGGCGGAATGGGATACTTTTGAATCTCAGGAGGCTTACGTTGAGTGGTCTCTAAAATGGATAGAACAAGCTGCGCGTGTATTAAAGCCAGACGGCACGTTGTACGTTTGCGGATTCTCCGAAATCCTGGCCGATATCAAATTGCCCTGATGTCCCTTAAAAACTGACTTAATGTGTGGTATCATGCCCATAGCATCAA
>JBHIET010000030.1:0-34507 GCA_046760785.1 Anaerolineae bacterium
CGGCGCTCCCGCTCGACACCTAACTGTGGAAGGATTTCCGCCCACGTGTACTAGCAGCAATGGGTTCGCTTGCATGCTGACACTTCTTCAACGCTCTCGTACAGCGGCGGCGATGGCGGCGATGTGCGCCGGGGTCGAGCCACAGCAGCCTCCCACCACCCGTGTCCCCAGCGCGACGAACTTGCGGGCGTACTCCGCCATATCCTCCGGTGTGGCGTCGTATACCACTTCTCGCCCCACCATGCGTGGCAGGCCTGCGTTCGGTTTGGCGATGATGGGAGCCTGGGGTGCGGTCTCGTGCATCTTCGCTACCGCCTCCCCGGTCATCTCCAGCGTCGCGCCACAGTTAGCGCCGAAGGCAGCCACCCCCAGCGCCAGCAATGTCTCCGCCGCCTGCTGCGGGTGCACCCCCATGTTCGTCCGCCCATGGGTGTCAAAGGAGAGGGTGGCAAAGATGGGAATGCCTGATCCAGCTTGCTGCGCCCCCTCGACGGCAGCCCGCGCCTCGTTCAGGTCCGACATAGTCTCGACGTAGAGCACGTCCACCCCGGCCTCTGCCAGTGCCGCGGCCTGCTCGGCAAAGATCTCCACCGCTTGCCCGTAGGTGATCTTGCCTAAGGGAGCCAGGAACTCACCCAGCGGGCCGATGTCGCCGGCCACGTAGGCCCTATTGCCTGCAGCCTCGCGGGCGATCTCGACTGCCCGCCGGTTGACCTCGGCCACGCGCTCTGCCAGCCCAGCCCGCTCCAGCCGCGTTCGCGTCCCACCAAAGGTGCAGGTCAGGATCAGGTCAGCTCCAGCCTCGGCGTAGGCGCTATGCACACCGCGCACCGCGTCAGGGTTCTCCAGCAGCCAGCCTTCGGGAGACGCGCCGACGGGCAACCCCGCCGCCTGCAACATCGTGCCCATCGCGCCGTCAGCCACAATGATGTTGCCACTGCTTAATCTAGATAGGATGTCCTCTCGCCCCATAATTCTTATAAGCCTCCTATCAAATCTTTACTATGATACTCCACATTCGTCGGATGTGCAAATTGGGGACGCCGCGTCGCTTGTCAAAGATGGCGGTATGAGGTATCCTTTCGGCAACGCATCCTCCTGACCAGGAGCGAAGGGTGAAATCTGCTATTCCCATTGTCTCCATTGTGGGCTGCTCCAAGAGTGGCAAGACGACACTGCTGGAGAAATTGATCCGCGAACTGAAGCGACGCGGCTACCGCGTCGCTGTTATCAAGCATCACTATCACGCTGGGTTCGAGTTCGACGTGCCGGGTAAGGACTCCTACCGCTTTACTCAGGCTGGTGCCGATCACGTCGTCGTCGCCGCGCCCGACAAGGTGGCGCAGGTGCGCCACTACGAGCACGAACCGACTCTGGCGGAGATCGTGGCAGATGTGCACGACGTAGACCTGATCTTCACCGAAGGGTACAAGCGGGCCGATGCCCCTAAGATCGAGGTCAGTCGGCGCGAGCGCAGTTCAGAGTTGCTGTGTGCGGCCAATGAACTGATCGCCATTGCCTCCGACCAGCGCTTCGACGTGGAGGTGCCCCAGTTCGATCTGGCGGACGTGGCCGGGCTGGCGGACCTGATCGAGGGACTGGAACTTACCACAGTGGAGAAGTGTCGGTAGAGTCGCGCCAAAATACCGAGGAGGCAGAGATGCATGGCTTCTACAACCGGCTTCTTCGCGTGAACCTGTCCACGCACACCTGGACCTCGGAGGCGATCTCCGACGACGTCCTGACCCGCTACCTGGGCGGGAAAGGTCTAGCGGCCCATCTTCTCTTGGAAAACGCGCCTGCGGGTGTTGATCCCCTCGCCCCCGAAAATCCCCTCATCTTGGCCGTCGGCCCGGCTACGGGCACTGTCCTGGCTCCTGCCAGCCGCTACGGTGTCTTCACGAAGTCGCCCCTGACGGGCATCTTCAGTGAATCGTACGCCGGCGGGCACGTAGCCTCTCAAATCAAAGCCACCGGCTACGATGCCATCTTGCTGCAGGGAGCTGCCGAGACTCCGGTCTACCTGGAAATCACCGACAAGGAAGTCGTCTTCCACGATGGTAGGCCGTTCTGGGGTATGGACACCTACCAGGCCGAGGAGGCGCTGGAGGCAGCTACGGGCGTGCCTGGCGCTAAGGCTGTCGTCATCGGCCCCGCCGGCGAGAGGCAAGTTGCCTTCGCCCTGGTGGGTAACGATCGGGGCCGTCATGCTGGACGGACGGGGGTAGGGGCAGTGATGGGCTCCAAACGGCTCAAAGGAATCGTGTTCCACGGTGAAGCAGAATGTCCACTCCACGACACGGAGGCCGTCAGGGCCTACGACCGCGAACTACGAGAACGAGGGAAAGAGGATCCCGGCGCTCAGGCCTACCACGAGTTCGGTACGCCTATGGTGGTAGCGATCGCCAACAAAACAGGCTCCTTCCCCAGCTACTACTGGTCGGCAGGTACCGTCCTCCATTGGGAGGAGATCAGCGCCGAAGCGCTGGTGAAGCGCTTCAAACCACGACCCAAGGCCTGCTACCGCTGCTTCATGGCCTGCGGCAAGGTCACCACTGTGCCTGACGGTCGCCACGCCGGTCTGACCGTGGAAGGGCCGGAGTACGAGACCATCTTCGCCTTCGGTGGACTGTGCGCCGTTGACGACCTGGCTGAGATCCTCTACCTCAACGACATCTGCGACCGGTTGGGGTTGGATACCATCACCGCTGGCAACGTGGCCGGCTTCGCCATCGAGGCATCGCGCCTCGGAGCGCTGAATCTGAAGCTGGACTACGGAGATGTGGATGGCATGGTCGAATTGCTGCACCAGATAGCCAATCGAGAGGGAGTTGGCCAAGTGTTGTCCCAGGGGGTCCGCGCTGCCAGCCGGAAGTTAGGGTTGGGGGAACTGGCCATCCACGTCAAAGGGCTGGAACCTTCCGGCTACGATCCCCGAGCGCTCAAGGGAATGGGACTGGCCTACGCCGTCTCAGACCGCGGGGCCTGCCACCTGCGGGCCACGGTCTACAAAGCGGAGTTTGCCGGCTGGGTGGATCGCACGTCGGCAGAGGGGAAGGCAGACGTGGTGCTCGATTTTGAGGATCGCCACACGATATTCGATACCCTGATCTTCTGCCGCTTCTACCGGGACATGATCGGCTGGGACGATCTGCCGGTGATCATCCGACGGCTGACCGGCCTGGAGCTGGACAAAGCCGGTCTGCAAGCCCTGTCGGCCCGCATCGCCAACACCGTGCGCCAGTACAACCTTTGGGAAGGAATGGTGCCGGCGGACGACACCTTGCCAGTGCGCTTCCTGCAAGAGCCGCTAGAGCCGAGCGGTGAGACACTGAGTGAGGCTGAGTTGGAGCAGATGATCGGCGAGTATTATGCCCTGCGGGGATGGGAGATGGAAGCGGCGTAGTGGCGTGAGTGAATACGCGCATTTGACAATAAGCGCAAGTAAGCTATAATTGTTGCACAGTTCAGTACGCTAAAGCGTTGACCGGGACGAGTATCGCCTGGTGTAAGGTCCAAGAGAGAGGGGGTCACAGGCTGCGAGCCCCCTCGACCGGACGGCGGGAAAACCCCCCGGGAGCGGGTTCCTCAAATCGCCGTAGCGCGAGAGTATGGGGCCCCGGAACGGCCCGTTATCACCGCAGAGTGCTTCAACGGATTTGGGCAAGATTGCGTTAATTTTTACAATCCGTTGTTGAACTTGGGTGGAACCACGTGGGATGACCCCCGCGCCCCAAGGCACGGGGGTTTCTGTATGTATATGATTGGAAGGAGGTGATCGAAATGACCGACGACGAGACTGGCACTACCGGCGCGTTCTGGCATACTGACAATCCGATCACCTTTGAGGAGGAAGAGAATGTCTGAGAAAAACAAGCACGAAGAGGACTATCTGCATCGCTTGCGCCACTCGGCGTCGCACGTGATGGCCCAGGCGGTGCTGGAGAAGTTTTCCGAGGGCAAAATCGCCATCGGCCCGCCTATAGAAAACGGCTTCTACTACGACTTCGACCTGCCCCGGCCACTCACGCCGGAGGACCTGGAGGAGATCGAGGCCCGCATGCGGGAGATCATCGCCGAAGAACATGACTTCGTCTACCAGGAGGTTGACGAGAAGGAGGCCCGCCGCATCTTCGCCCATGAGCCTTATAAACTGGAGCTGATTGACGGCATCCTCTCCGCCGGGACGGATGAATACGGCGAGCCGCTGGAGGAAGCGCCCAAACTCTCGATCTACAAGAGCGGGCCGTTCGTGGACCTGTGCCGGGGGCCACACGTGGACAATACGCGGGAGATCAATCCCGACGCGATCAAGTTACTCAACGTGGCCGGGGCCTACTGGCGCGGCGATGAGAGCAGGCCAATGCTCCAGCGCATCTACGGCACGGCCTGGGAGACGGCCCGGCAACTAGAGGAATTCCTGGCCTGGCGAGAGGAAGTGGAGAAGCGAGACCACCGGCGACTGATCAAGGAGCTGGATCTGATCAGCTTCCACCCGGAGGCTGGGGCAGGGCTGGCCTACTGGCATCCAAAGGGCGGGCAGATACGCGTCCTGATTGAGGATTACTGGCGCAAGCTGCACTACGAGGGCGGTTATGATATCGTCTTTACGCCGCACATCGGCCGCGCGCAACTGTGGGAGACGTCCGGGCATCTCGATTTCTACAAAGAAGGCATGTACGCGCCCATGGATATTGACAAGCAAGAGTACTACATCAAGCCGATGAACTGCCCGTTCCACATTATGATGTACAAATCGCGGATGCGCTCGTACCGCGAGTTGCCCTTGCGCTGGGCCGAGTTAGGTACGGTCTACCGCTACGAGCGCAGCGGTGTACTACATGGCTTGCTACGGGTGCGCGGCTTCACGCAGGATGACGCGCACATCTTCTGCACACCAGAACAGATTGAGGACGAAATCCTGCGCGTGTTGGATTTCAGCCTGGGCCTGCTGCGCGGCTTTGGCTTCGAGGAGTTCAAGTTCGCCCTGAGCGTGCGCGACCCCAGGACGCCGGAGAAGTATGCCGGCGATGATGCGATGTGGGAGCAAGCCGAGCCCTCGTTAGTCAAGGCACTGGAGAAGCGAAACCTGCCCTACGAGCGGATGGAGGGCGAGGCGGTGTTCTACGGCCCCAAGATTGACATTCACGTCAAGGATGCCCTGGGGCGCACCTGGCAGTTGACGACGATCCAGTTCGACTTCAACCTGCCTGAGCGGTTCGATATGACGTACATAGGTGAGGACGGCAAGGAACACCGCCCCTACATGGTTCACCGGGCACTGCTGGGCAGCCTGGAGCGATTCTTCGGCGTGCTGGTGGAGCATTACGGGGGTGCTTTCCCGGTGTGGCTGAGCCCGGTGCAGGTGGTACTCATCCCCATCGCCGACCGGCATGTGAAATACGCCCGCTCTGTAGCAGAGCAACTGCGAACGGCTGGGCTGCGGGTGGAGGTGGACGAATCGGGCGAGCGCATGCAGGCCAAGATTCGCGACGCTCAGATGCAGAAGGCTCCCTATATGCTCGTCATCGGCGATCGGGAGATGGAGGCCGGGCAGGTGAACTTACGAATGCGCGACGGCAATGTGCCTGGTGCGATGTCTGTAGACGATTTCATCGCGCTGGCACAGGAAGCGGTAGCAGAAAAACGCCTGCTCTGACCGGTAAGCGCCTGGGATGATTTGACACCTTCCTGCAACTGTGTTATCATCTGCGCCGTGCACACCCGATTGTCTCACCTAACAGGGAGGTAGGCCGAATTAGGAGAAGAAGAGTTCGCACTGACACGCGAGCTAAGTACCGTCTCAACCATCAGATCCGGGCTTCCAAGGTGCGTCTCATTGATGTAGATGGCACTCACATAGGCGTAGTGGCGCTATCTGAGGCTCTGGCGGTTGCCCATGATCGTGAGTTGGACTTGGTGGAAGTGTCGCCAACGGCTGACCCCCCCGTCGTCCGGGTGATGGACTATGGGAAGTTCCTGTACCAGCAGGCAAAGCGGGAGCGGGAGTCACGCAAAGCACAGAAACAGATCGAGGTCAAAGAGATCCAACTGCGTCCCAAGACGACCGATCATCACAAATCCTTCAAGGTTCGTGATGCCCGACGTTGGCTGGAACAGGGAAAGAAGGTCAAAGTACGTATCCGCTTCCGGGGTCGGGAGATCACCTATCCTGAGATCGCCATTGAGCAACTGGTGGAGATTGCTGAGGAACTATCCGACGTGGGAGTGGTCGAGCAAAAGCCGAATCGGGAGGGACGCACGATGTTAATGGTTTTGGCGCCGGCAAAGCAAAAAGGTGCGAAGGGGTAAGAGTAGGAGAATGCCAAAGATCAAGACACATAAATCAACATCCAAGCGTTTCCGTCGGACGAAGGGTGGAAAAGGCAAGCTGATGCGCACTAAGTTGGGTAAGTCCCACTTGCGGCGCAAGAAGAGTAAACGTATGAGGCGGTTGTACGATGAGATGATTCCGGTGGAGTCGAAGGATGCACAGCGGCGTGTGCGCCGCCTAGCACCGTATCTGAAGGAGAAGGGGAAGTAGTGCTGTGAGAGTCAAGGGAGGAACCAGGACACGCTATCGTCATAAGAAGGTGCTCCGCCAGACCAAAGGCTACTGGGGGACGCGCCATCGCTTGTTCCGCCGGGCCAACGAGGCGTGGATGAAAGCTCAGTGGTACGCCTACCGGGACCGGCGGCAACGGCGGCGCGACCTGCGCCGGTTATGGATCACGCGCATCAACGCGGCGGCGCGGCAGAACGGGCTTTCGTACAGCCGTTTCATCCACGGCTTGAAGCAGGCCGGGGTGGAGTTGGATCGCAAAGTCCTGGCCGACATCGCCGTGCGGGATGTCAACACGTTTGCCCAATTGGTCGAGGTGGCGAAGAACGCGGTTTAGAGCGAAGCATTTGCCGGAGAAAAGCAGAGAGTGGGGGCCCAAGGCTCCCACTCTCTATTTGCCAGCCAGCCAGAACCGCGTAAAATAAACGTACACTATCGAAAACGTGGTGGTCTCCCTGTAGAGTGTTGGCGGCGCAGCCTCGCCCGGACGAAAACGCCCGGGCTGAAAGAACAAAGCCCTGCGGGCTGAAATCCAGCCCCTGAAGGGGGCTTCGCTCACTTAGCCGGGCGGTTTAGCGCCCGGCGGGGTGAGCAAGCAGCATCAACACCCAAGAGGGAGACTACCGAAAACGTGAATGATGTACAAGCCCCGCTCATCTGGTGGATCCACGCCACCATCATACGCCTGACGGGGCTCCAGGGAAGTCTATTCCGGAATCCGCAGGGCGTGTGGCGGTTGGAGTATTCCTATCGAAAGGGAAAGGCTCTTCTGGACTGGGTCTACTACAGCCCCGAATTGCCCTGTCTGTACCGCAAACGCGCCGTGTATGAGAAGTATCTTCGCCTCAAGGGCCAGTCCACGACCTAACCAGCAAGGCGAACCCGTAGCCCCGAGTGCCGCTTCCGCACCTTGTCGTTGTGCACGGCGATCTCGATGGCCCGCCGCGTCCCCACCAGCACGACCAACCTCTCGGCCCGCGTGATGGCCGTGTATAGCAGGTTGCGCTGCAGCAGCAGGTAGTGCTGGGTCAGCATTGGCATCACGACGGCGGGATACTCGCTCCCCTGGCTCTTGTGCACCGACACAGCAAAAGCGTGCACCAGTTCGTCGGTCTCGCCCCAGTCGTAGACCACGGGACGGCCGTCTATCGTCACCACCAATGTCTGCTCCACCGGGTCTATCCCCGTCACCCGGCCGATGTCTCCGTTGTAGACCTCTTTGAGGTAGTTGTTGCGCACCTGCATCACTTTATCTCCCACGCGGAAGGCCCGCCCCCCTAGCCGTCGTTCAACCTTGTGCGGGGAGGCGGGGTTGAGGGTCTCCTGCAGACGGGCGTTGAGGTTGGCGACCCCGCACGCACCCCGGTACATCGGCGCCAGCACCTGCACCTCGTCCACAGCGTCCAGGCCGAACTTGCGCGGAATGCGACGCTGCACGATGTCCACCAGGAGGTCGGCGGCCTCCTGTGGGTCTTTTTGGGAAAAGAAGTAGAAGTCATCGAATTGGTTGAGGATGGGCATCTGACCCTGGTTGATACGATGGGCGTTAACGACGATGCCGCTATCGGCGGCCTGGCGGAAGATGGTGGTCAGGCGCACGACGGTGGCGCACCCGGAAGCGATGATGTCGCGCAGGACGTCGCCCGCACCGACGGAGGGGAGTTGGTCCACGTCGCCGACGAAGAGCACATGCGCGGCCGCGTCCACCGCCTTGAGCAGATTGTTGGTCAGCAGGAGGTCGAGCATAGAGGCCTCGTCCACGATGAGGCAGTCCACCTCCAGCGGGTTCTCCTCATTGCGGCGGAACCCCGCCTGAGGGGAGTACTCCAGCAGCCGGTGGACGGTTTTGGCGGGACGTCCCGTCGCCTCCGAGAGGCGTTTGGCAGCGCGGCCGGTGGGGGCACAGAGAGCATAACGACAGTCCATCGCCTCCAGCGCCCCGATGACGGTGCGGATGGTGACGGTCTTGCCCGTGCCGGGGCCACCGGTGAGGACGGTCACCTTGTGGGTGAGGGCGGCACGCACCGCCTCCCGCTGCCGGGGCGAGAGTTCGATGGCGGAATCTCTGGTGACCCCTCGGGCTGAGCCTCGGGCCGAAGCCTGGGCCAGCAGCGCGCCCCAATCCACGCTGCGGAAAGGGAGCAGGCGGGTGGTAGGGCTTTCGACCAGCCCCTGCAGGCGGTGGGTGACGCCGACCTCGCCGTAGTAGAACAGGGTCAGGTAGACGGCCTGCTCCTCGCGCACCTGGGGCGACCGTGAAGGATCGCCCCTACGGGCATCGGCCGTGGGGTAGACCAATCTCTCCCGATGCACCACCTCCTCGGCGTCCAGGTCCTCAATGGCCACCCCGACCAGGTCGGGGGAAACGTCGAGCAGGCGGGCTGTCTCCGCCACCAGTTCCTCCTCCGGCGCATAGACGTGGCCTTCATCAGCCAGTTGGCTCAGCGCATACGCCACGCCAGCCTGCACGCGAGATGGCGCATCAGGTGGCAACCCCAGGTCGCGGGCGATCTTGTCGGCGGTCCTGAAGCCCACGCCCCAGATGTCGCGGGCCAACCGGTAGGGATCCTCCTGCACCACCTGCAGCGCATCGTCGCCGTAGGTCTTGTAGATTTTCACCGCTAAGCCGGTGGTGACGCCGTGGCTCTGCAGGAACAGCATCACCTCGCGGATGTGTTTCTGTTCCTCCCAGGCTCTGGCGATGGCGGCGGCCCGCTTGGGTCCCACGCCCAGCGCCTCCCGCAGCCGCTGGGGCTCTTCGTCGAGCACATGGAGCGTACCAATGCCGAAGCGTTGGACGATGCGGGCCGCGGTGACAGGCCCCACCCCCCTGACCAGCCCTGAACCCAGGTAGCGTTTGATGCCCTCGACGGTGGCCGGGAGAGTCTGTTCACACCGCTCGGCCTTGAACTGGCGGCCATACTGTGGGTGGGTCATCCAGGCGCCCTCTAGGCGCAGGCTCTCGCCCGGCTGCACCTCCGGCAGGTTGCCGACGACGGTCGCGAGGTCAGGCTGGCCCTCGATCTTGAGGCGAATGACGGAATAGCCAGTCTCCTCGCTGTGGTAGGTAACGCGCTCGACGGTGCCGTGGAGTTGGTCGGACATCAGGGGAATAATAGCAGAGAAAGGGGCAGGATGCAAGATGCAGGGCGCGAAGGAGTAGGAGGGGAGATATAGAAGGCGGCGTGCCTGGAAGCGAGCCAGGGCGGGTATGGCTGGCCCCCAGGCACAACCAAGAAAGAAAAGGAGGAGAGTTTAAGACTGGCGCTAGTGAATTAGATATGCTCTAAATACAAGGCTTCACCGCTGCCAGACAGTTCCATTATATTCAAGATGGGCATTTTGCGGGTTTCATATACGTTACGGTAATGTTTCTGGCTTGTAACTTTCGTTTGTGCCTCTCGTTGAATCAGGAGTGGCAATGGAAGGCACCTCCGCGTGAAACGCACGCGATGCGTGAAAGAGCAACTTGCCACCCGCATCACGCACGCTCTAGAGCCCGAAATGCAGCGACAAGCAGGGATCACCTCTTTCGGGGGATGACGATCCACAGAATCACGTATGGTAAGAGGCCCGGCAGGCCGCCTGGGATCATCAGGATCAGGAAAAGCAAACGGAACCAGAGCACGCTGATGCCGAAAAAGGCACCCAGACCGCCGCAGACGCCCGCGACAATTCCATTTTGCCGTCGCAGTTTGCTATTGTCTGCCATTGCTATGTACCTCCCACGAATCTACTTGTCCTCGTCCTTGACCAGCGCCGAGAGAACAACGGTGACGACGCTGACAATGACCGCGCCCAGGAAGGCAGACCAGAAGCCGTCCACGTAGAAGCCGACGTTGAACCAATTGACGGCGATGGCCGAGGCCAGCCACAACGTGAAGCCGTTGATGACCAGGATGAACAGGCCCAGCGTGAGCAGGATGAGCGGGCAGGTCAGGAACTTGAGCACCGGGCGCACGATGGCATTGACCAGTCCCAGGATGACCGCCATCACGGCATAGACGACCCAGCCATTCCCCTCAACGGTGATACCCGGCACAAGCCAGGCCGCCGCGAAGAGTGCCAGAGCGGCGATAACCCAGCGGATGAGTAGTTTCATTGTGCGTTCACCTCCTTCCGAGGTTTAATACGCAGACCTGGTGGGGAAGTTGCATTGTGGAGATTGGGGCACTGGAGATCGGGGATTAGGGAGCGGGGTGTTACACCGCCTGCTGCGGGTTTGTCCAGCCGTGCATCAGAGAACGGCAAGCGGAGGTGGCGATTCTACTCTTTTGGAACCATCATCAAGACATCTCCTCTCTCGACCCCAATACTGAGAGGGGTTTCATCGCCACTTATAAGCTTGTTCTCAATCTTAAAACAATACTCCATCTCGGGAAGATCAAGCAAGTCCACCAACTCTGAAAGAATCCTCCCCATCGGATAGTAAGCCTGAACCTCGAACATGGAACGATTATGGCCATCAGGAAGAAGAACTGTCAGGACCAATGGATAATCCCAGGTGCTCAGGTACGTCGGCGGAGATACATCTGGGATCTCAATCCGTCGAATGGGGGGCAACAGGCCGGTGGTGTGGAGGTAATGATCAGTTTTCCTCTCAGGCAAAGGGCGATCATCCCAAATCAAGAATCGCGCTCCAGGTATCCTGATGGTATCGTCAATGTTAATCACTACTCTTCGGCCTGGAGACAAACGAGTACCATTGAGAAACGTCCCATTTTTGCTGTGCAAATCTTCGACAAAATATTTCTCAGCTCGCCCTCTCAGTATGCGAAAGTGACGAGAGGATACGCTTGGGTTCTCCACAACCACGTCGCAGTCAGCGCCTCTGCCTAATAACAACCCTCTCTCAGGGATGGTGTGTTTCGACAAGCACTTGTGACCCTTATACTGAACTACTCGAATCTCTCCCTGGATCTCCTTATGTGCCGCTACAGGACGTGCGGCATGGTTTATCCAGTCATCGAGTTGTACCCAAAAAGGCAAAGATAACAGTGCAGTTTTATCATTCTTGACGGCCGAACCTGACATAATTCTTCCGAGAAAGGTCCCCAAGACATCTGTCAGGGAGCCTTCGAGATCGGCAAGGGTCACGTACTCGATTCTATCAATCCCGTGTAAGATTGAGGGCGCAGAGCCACCACCCTTCTTGGATAGCAATATCCAGGGCACCCGGCTCCCGATGGCCATTCCTAGAGATAGGAAGCTGCTCTCGTCGGACAACGCTCCCAAGTGACAAAGCACAAACCGGGACGCAAGCACCTTTCTGCGCACATCACACAGCATTGGCCCAGAGCCTCGGTCTGTCAGACAAACCGGGTAGAGGTGATAGCTAGCCAGATGTGGTGTAAGTGACTGCATTAGATTCCGCCATAGCAGTTTAGACCTGTTGAGCGCCAGGTAAGAATTCTCGTCTGGTGGGGTTGACATACTTTCACAAACACGGTCACAGAAGTAGCAGTAATCGGGCGTCGGCTGTGTTATAGACGGAAAACCATGGTCACACAGCCTGGAGAGTTTGGCTTCCAATTCGGAGTGATCGGCATACGTAATCACATTGTGCGCTCTTAGCGCCGGAGGGAGAGAGGTTTTTTCCCTGGCTGTGGCAATGATAGGCCGGTTGAGACCTAACGCTATCCCTATCTCAAGATACACATCGGGGTTCTCCGAAGATAGATCGAAAATGCCAAAGCTGGCTGAAAAAATCTCCTGACATATGTCCAAGAGTAAAGGCTGCCCCTCTATACCTTTGTCAGCACTTTTACCGGCGTGGTAGAATTCACACCCCAGAGGACTAAAAACACTGGCAACGACCCTTCTAAAATCCTCTATGTTTTCAGACTGTTGGAGACCTGCTGCTATCTGAGGCTCCGCAATCCCTATTTCGCCGACGGTTTCCGATTGTATCTGTGTCAAAGCCCGCCTGACCGCTCCGTCCTGCGGGTTAAGTTGTAGAGCTCTTTCAAGGCAGTACCGTTGTTGTTCTTGTGTTTCAACAACGCCCGCGAGCCAGAGCCAGCCGGTGGCCGATCGCGGATCGTTTTTTACAACTTGGCCTAAAATATTTCTGGCTTCTACGTTTTTTCCTGCCTTGGCCAGAGCAATACCCGTGCGAAGTTGTTCTTCAGTCATAACGCTGTCTTCTCTATCTCTATTCTTTCTCACGCTCTCTTGTTATGCTGAACCAAACCACATACCATCGTAGTACGCTTCTGTGCATGCCGCGTGAAAGGAATATGAAATATTGACTAAAATCCGTTGCTCCCTGCCCCACGTATCCAGCGGTGCATCAGGGAGGCGGTCAGACGAAAGGTTCCGTCCCCCCTGTGAAGCAGGTCTCCCAGGCCAGGGGAACGATCTTGGGGAATGGTGACTCCTCGCTTCCGCGCAATTGGCTGCTTTATATAGTGTAGCCGAATTGAAGCCAGCCGTCAAGTGGTGTAATGCAGGATGCGGGTTCCAGTTCAGTGCCCTACCTCGTCCTCCAGTTGCGTCTTCTCACGGGGCAGAGACGAACAGCGCCACGCTCTCGATATGGTAGGTCTGGGGGAACACGTCCACCGGCTGCACCTCAACTAAATGGTAGCCAGCGCGGGCCAGCCGCCTGGCGTCGCGGGCCAGCGTGGCGGGGTCGCAGGAGACGTAGACCAGGCGGGCGGGCCGGTGGGCGACCAGCGCATCGAGCGCGAAGCGGTCCACGCCAGCGCGGGGCGGGTCTACCACGGCGGCGTTGAGGAGGACATCTAGGTCAGGAAGCACCGCCTCGACCGGGCCTTCGATGACCTCCACGTTATCCAGGTCGGCGGTGTTCTCCAGCAGGTCGGCGACGGCGGCAGGAACTAGCTCGACGCCGACGACCAGCCCGGCACGCTCGGCCAGGTGAGTGGTGAAGAGTCCCACGCCGCAGTAGGCGTCCAGCACAGTCTCGCTTCCTTGCAGGTCAAGGTATCCCAACACCTGCCGCACCAGTTGGGCGGCCTGAGGGGTGTTAACCTGGAAGAAGGAGGGCGCGGAGATGCGGTAGGTGCGGTCGGCGACGATCTCTGTGATATGGTTGTTGCCGATGAGGTTGGCATGCCGGCCATCGGAGAGGAGCAGGACGCAGGAGACGGGCAGATCGCTCTCTAGCGACGGGGGCAGATCGTCCGCCATCTCAAAGAGGAGCATCCGGTCGCCGGTGGCAGTGCCCGCGCGCAGCGAAAGACGCACTAGCCCTTCCAGCTTCAGATCGAGCGCGGCGTAGAGATCGGCAAGGAGCGGGTGGAGGATCAAGCATTCGTCTATGGCGACGACCCTTCGACTCTGCCCCTCGACTTCGCTCAGGGCGAGCTCAGAGCAGGCATCGTTGCTGGCGGCGGCCTGGAAGCCGAGGCCGCCTGCGGGCGCGGGGTGGAACTGGGCGCGATTCCGGTAGGCCCAGCCAGAGCCGTCCGGCGCTGTTGGGTTGACCGATGGAGCAGCGATTTTGCCGATGTGCGTCAGTTGGTCGGCCACGATCTCGGCCTTGAAGCGCAGTTGCGCCTGGTAGCCTACGTGTTGCCACTGGCAACCACCGCAGCCGGTCGGGCCGAAGTAGGGGCAAGGAGGTGCGATGCGGTCAGATGAGGGCTTCAGCACCTCGGCCAGGCGGGCGAAGGCGTAGCGGCCTTTGTCCTCGGTGATCTCGACGCGCACCGTCTCGCCGGGCAGCGCGTAGGGGACGAAGATGACGCGCCCCTCGTGCCGGCCCAGCGCGGCGCCACCGTGGGCGATACCGGTGAGTTCGAGGGCAAATGCATCCATATTTGTAGACTGGCGGCTACGGCAGCACATCCAACGGATGAAGCTGCAGGCCCGGCAGGTCAAAGTCACCGGGGTTGAAGGTCACCAGCGTCAGTCCGTGCTGAAGGGTGGTAGCGGCGATGATGGCGTCGGGGATGCTGAGTATGCGTCCCTTGGCCCGTTGCTGCCGGATGAGTTCTCCGGCCTGTCGCCTGGTGTTCGCGTCCATTGGGACGGTCTGGAAGCGGCGGAGGAGTTTGCGCGCAGCGTAGTCTTCGCGCGGCCGGAGCCCAGCGTATAGTTCCAGGTGAGTCACCGGTGAGATGGCAACCCGTCCCAGGCGGGTGATGCCTCGTACCAGGCGCAGTACGCTTTTGCGTCCTCGCATTTGCCGGATGAGAACGCCGGTGTCCAGCAGGTATCTGGGAGCAGCCATCTCAGTCCTCGGAGAAGTCCGGGATAGTCCAACTGGAGCGGAATTCCCGCAACCAGCGATCTATGTCCTCGTCCGTGTCCCAGTACGGGTAGTCCTCGGCTGACAGGATGCCCGCTGTCTCCTCCAGCACCGCTAGCGTTTCCTCCTCCTCCAGGCGTTCCTGGAGTGCCTCGGCAACAAAGGCACTGCGCTGGCGCGGGGGCACCAAGGCCTTCAGCCGCTCCACCAGGGTTGTGGGGAGCGAGAGAGTGATTTTCGTAGTCGCCACAGACCACCTCCATATACCACCAACTTGCCCTGATTGTACCACTATCCGCTGTGCGGGACAATCGTGGGGAGAGCTTAATCAGATGGGATGCCGCTGATGTGCAGCTTCCGGCAACCCACGCATCGGCAGGGCACTCATCCTATCGCAGCGCTGGCGAGCAGCACGGTGATGGTCACCAGGAACCAGTGGATGAGGAAGGGATAGAGGAACGAGCGGGTGCGCCAGGCGACGTAGCCGAAGGCAGAGCCGCCAAAGATGCAGCTCAATGTCTCCAGTTCGGGCTTGCCGAAGTGGGCGATGGTGAAGGGGACGGCCTGGAGCACGATGGCGTATGGGCCACAGACCGGGTAGAGCGCAAAGAGCAGGAAGCCCCGGAACAGGAACTCCCAACCAAAGAGATCCAGAGCGGCATCGAGCGGCAAGGGGATGGCAGAATTGATCTGGGGTGCGTAGTAGTCTCGAAACTCGCCGGTGCGGGCCACGAACAGCATCACCAGCGCCATCCCGCCGCAGCCCACCGCCACGAGCGCCAGCCCCGCCTTCCAATCGCCCAGCCGGAGGCCATACCGCGCCGGTGACTCGCGGAACACGAGCAGGATGACCAGCAGCGGCACGCCCAGGTACAAGAGCAGCCGGTCGTAGGCCTTGCTGGCAAAGATGCGGTGATAGTGCTCTACCGACATCGCCAGCGTGGAGACGACGATGGCAGTGACAGCTTTCCAGTCCATGCGGAGTTGGTTGGGACGCATTTCTCTTCCAGTTTGGTTATCACTTTGGACTGAGCACGAGTACTGGCTGGTTGGCCTTCCCACGACAGATGATCTCGGTGTGCAGCTCGAAGATACTGACGATCTTCTCGCTCGCGGGCACCTTCTCGCCCTCAAAGAGCTGCCGTTTGGTCTGGGCGATAACCTGCTCGACGCGGGGAATGAACTGCTCCAGGCTGGCCTTCAACTTCTGCGCTTGCTTGTCCATATGGCCTTCCAGCGCCGCCAACACTCGCCTGGCCTGGGTAATGCGCACCAGATGACGATACGCCTCTTGGACCCTGGCCTTGGCCGCTTCGCCCCGCCGGCGGGTGGCTGCATAGATGCGGCGCGCCGCGTTGCGGGCGCTGCGGTTCCGGTCGCGGAAGGTCTCAGCCGTCAGTTGGGCCGTGTCTTGCAACAGTCCCTGAGCCCGTTTGACCAGGCGGCTCAGCACACGCACACCATCGGCCAGCAGGCTGCTGTCTGTCGGGTTTGGGTTATTGCATCTTTAACTGCTCGCCGCTTGATCTCCTTTCTCCATCCTCTCCTAATTGTTGAACGCACCTTTCTACACGCCTCCAAATAGTCGTTGGTGGGCACAAATAGCGATTCACGCCCTCGCACACGTGCATAAAAGTCAAAGGCAGCAGCAATAACTGTATCTGTCTTGGAACCCTCAAGAGCCACACCAATTTCGACGTTGTTTATCAATCCCCCTCGGCTCAGATTGGAAGAACTAATGATAACTATCCATTCGCTATCTGCCCGTTCGAACATATATAGTTTTGGATGAAAAGCAGGTTCCCGGCTCGGCGAATAGGGACTTGAGAAAGCAAAGACTGTAAGAGTTGGATATGCGGTCTTGATCTCCAAAATACGATCCAGGGCACGTGGTTCAGTCAGCGAGAATTCCAAGCCCAGAATTATTTCAGCCCTTCCTCCACGACCGAGAAGTTCCATCAGACTCTCTTCGATCAGCCTGACGCCTGAAAACCTCACAAATGCCACAGCCATCATCATTGCCGTTGACGAGGCCATGCAATTTAGAATCTCATCTCCTATCCTGCCAGAGAGATTATCGAGTAACCGTGCATGCGTCATCGATCAGCCTCCCAAAAGTCATTCCTCATAGAAGTAGCTCTCTTCCGTCTTATGAGCTTCGTGGCACCGGAGTTCTTCGATCAATTCGTCAACCTGATCCCGGATAACTTCGTAGCAGGTCATCAGTTCTCGGTTCAAGTCGTTAAGAATAACACCATCAGCAATGAGACCTTTGTGAAAAGGTGGAAGAAAACAGCTCCTCCACCAACGAATGGCTCAACGTATCTATTAAAGCGATCGGGGAACAATGGCTCGAACTGCTCCAGCAGCTGGCCCTTGCCGCCTGCCCACTTCACAAACGGCGTAGCATATACCTTCAGGCCCAGCTCAAGGCACATCGGCTTTGTGCTCACAATTCTAACCTCCTGGAGTAACTGCAACCAGGCATATGAAAGCAGGTTATCAAGTGTACGATGATTTTAGCATGGCCAAGGGAAAAGGCAAACGAGCACGGACTTGCACGACCCGGTTAGTATGACAGACCCAGACGATATCCCTCGGGGCCGAAGAGCGCAACCAGGGTGTCCCAATCCCTCGCCACCTCCAGCCCCCAGTTCACGAGCAGCAGCGCGATCAACAGAACGGCCAGCCCACGCTGCCAGGGGTGGGACTCGCGCCAGGGTCGCTCGACGAAGGCGTAGGCGGCCAGGACAGCGACGACCGGCAGCAGCGGGACGTGGAAACGAGAGGCGGCCAGGATGAGCACGTGCACGCCGGTGTAGTAGGCCAATAGCAGCGCGACGAGCGATTTGCGCCGCCCCAGCCTCCCACAGGCCAACCCCCCGGCCGCAGCGGGGGCCAGCACAACCAGTGGTCCACAGGCGAGCAGGAAGACCAGCCCCAGCAGCCACGCTGGCCACCGGCCGAGGAGGCCATTGCCGTAGAAGTACGTCAGCCCCCGCTTGTCCAGCCCCCACAGGTAGCCTGCCTTGCGCACCATCAGGTATGGCACCCTGCCTGGATCGGCACACAAGAACGACCAGAATGCCTCCATCCCCCGTGTATGCCGCTCCCCGTCGTCGAGGATGGGGAGCAGATCGAGCGAGATGCCGTATTGGAAAGTGCCCGTGGACTGCGGGTGATAGCCAAGGTACATATTGTAGCCCAGGGTAGTTTCGATCCAGGTCAATCGGCCGTGCAGGCGCGTGTTACGTGCCGCCCAGGGCATAGTGACCAGCAGGAAGCACAGGATCAGGAGGACGGAGTGGCGGAACCCAGCACGCTTCTCCCGTGAAACCCGCCACAGCCACAGCGCCGCCAGCGGCACAAAGCCAGCGGCAATTGAGCGGGTCAGCGTCGCCAATCCCAGGACGAGCCCGGCCAGGACGTGATCGCGTGCCCGCCCCTGCTGACCCGCCCACAGCGTCAGCACCAGTGCCAGCGCCAACAGTGGAATGAAGAGATTCTCTGTCGCCAGCGCCAGAGGGTAGACGACGAGAAGTGGGAAGACGGCGACAATGACAGCGGCCCAGCGCGCCACTCGCTCCCTGGACCCGACCTGTCGCGCCAGCGCCCAAGTCAGCGGGGCCAGCGCCGCGCCTAGCAGCGCCTGGGCCAGCCGGGCGGCGAAGAAGCGGTGCCGTCCCACGCCGCTGATGGCGTAGACCAGGGCCAGGAAGCCGGGATACCCTGGCGCTCTGAAGCTGGTCAGCACGCCGCGCGGGTCATAATCCGCCGGCAGTTCCATCGAGATATATCGCTGGATCAGCCGCAGGTCTTCTTCGCCATACCAGCGGTAACCGTTTCCGGTGACGATGGAGCGGGCCAGCATGTCGTACTGGAACATGTCGTCCAGCCCGATGCGCAGGCTGCAGGAGAGCAGGACAGGCGTCAATCGCAGCGCCAGTGCCAACAGGAAGACCAGGGCGATGAAGCGAGGTCGAGGTATCATAGGCCGGATGGCGGTTTATCGCTCCCCTCGCACCTCGGCATCGAGCCGCTTGAAGAAGACGGCCATATAAGCGTGGCGTTCCTCGGCGATGGAACGACCGCTTGGGGTGAAGACTCGTTCTTTGAGGCGGGACAGCTTGACGACGAACTCGTGAACCGGCGTGTGCACGTTAGGGTCGTCTCCCTCTCCCATCCAGCGGGCCACATCCACGGTCTCGACGGGAGCCCACAGCCGCTGCCCGTGAGCGCCGCCGTAGGCGAAGGCCCGCGCCACTCCCACCGCGCCGATGGCGCCCAGTTTATCGGCGTCAAAGAGCACCTGCGCTTCCAGCGTGGCCGGTTCCGGGCTGGTACGAAAGCGGTGGGCGGCGATGGCGTGGGCCACAGCCTCCACCTTCGCGAGTGGCTCTCCGGCCAGGATCTCCCGCGCCCGGTCGGCGGCGAAGGTGGCATGATCGAGATCGGCTGCCTCGGCCTGCTCCCGTCCCACGTCGTGCAGCAGCGCCGCCGTCCGCACGATCTCCAAGTCGGCTCCCTCCGCTCGCCCGATCCGCTCCGCCAGCGCCAGCACCCGCAGCACGTGGTCGAAGTCGTGCACCGTGTCGGCCCTCTCATAGTGGCGTCGTGCTTCGGCAACGGTGATCACGGTTCTTATCTTTGCGTCAGCAATTCTGGGCTGACTGAGAGCAGTCGGTAAACCTCATTCACGTCGCGGCGGGTGAGCAGGCCGAGGAAGTATCCCTTGTCTATCACAGGCAATGCATCAAGCCCTGTCTCCATCATCTGTTGGAGGACCTCGAAAAGCTCATCGTTCAATCCGACGGTTGGTAACTCCGCGCGCATGACTTCGCGCACCGGCGTCTCCGGCCGGCGCTGCTTGAGGGCGCGGATCACGTCGGTGTGTGTGAGCAAGCCCACGAGCCGCTCCCCATCGCAGACGGGGAAATCGGCCTGGAAACTCTCGAGAGTGAGATCGGCGACGCGGCTGATCGGATCGTCAGGGGAGAGGGCCAGGGCACGGCGGGAGAAAGCCTGGCGCACCTGCAAACCCTGAAGCACGTTTTTGACCTGGACCATTCGCCCTTCCTGGGCAGCCCCGGCGTATACGAAGATCGCGATCAGGATCAAAACGAAATCACTGCTCAGCAGCCCCACCAGCCCGAGGAGCCAGGCCAGTCCCTGGCCCACGCCGACGGCCAGGGCTGTGGCGCGGGCGTGAGACATCATGGTTGCCAGTAGCGCACGCAGTACCCGCCCGCCGTCCATCGGAAACGCGGGTATGAGGTTGAAGACAGCCAACCCGGCATTGGTGACGATGAGGTAAGGGAGGATGTCCTCCCAGCCAAGGCTTGTAAGATCTATCCGCAGGTTCACATCCACGCCCAGCAAGAAGCCAACCGCGATTAAGACTCCGGCGATGACGACGTTGCTCAGGGGGCCGGCAATGGCCATAAGTAACTCCTGGCCCGGGCGCTTGGGTATACGCTCTATCTGCGCGACGCCGCCTAATGGCAGGAGGACGATGTCATGCACCGGAAAGCCCATTCTGGCTGACGTCAGGCTGTGTGATAGTTCGTGAATCACGACGCAGACAAACAACAGCAGCGTGACCACGACGCCGAAGACAGCCCCCGAGAGCGAGAAACGTCCTTCATTCAGGAAGCCAAATTGCATGGCGGCCCACACCAGGATCAGTGGAAAGGTAATGTGTATCTTGACCTCGATGCCGCGCACTGTGAACAGTTTGATACCAGTCATTTCGATCCTTTCCAAAAGTGCTGTCGGGCTACTCTTCCACCAGAATGTACCTTCTCAAGACGGGGTCACTCTAGCCCCTCCCTCGTCTCCTCCACCACCTGGTCTACCACGACCCGGAAGTCTCCCGCTCGGCGGAAGGCGGCCAGTTGGCGATCAGCACTGGTGCCCTGATGCAGGATGATGCTGGCATATTCGACCTCCGCCCGGCTTCCCAGTTCGTCCACCACATCGTCCACCCACACCAGCAACTCCTCGACCAGCGCGGGAAACGGCACTTCTTGTGCCTTGCCCCCCTTGTCGAAATCAATCAGTTTCCCCCCGATGCCGTAGCGCACCGCACGCCACTTGTTCTCGTCGAGCAGATGTTTGTGGTAGATGCGCCGGGCCTGGTTGGCCTGCCCTGTTTGCAGACATCGCACCAGTTTGGCCACGATGGCCTGTACCAGCGCTGCCAGGCACAATGTCTCGTCCACCCGGGTGCACATATCGGGGATGCGCACCTCCAGCGTGGGAAACCTCTCGCTGGGGCGCACGTCCCACCAGATGTGGGTTGGCTCGGCGATGCTGCCCGTCGCCAGCAGCATGTCTACGTACCGGCGGTAGTCGGCGTAGGAGCTGAACTGCGGGGGGATACCAGTGCGGGGCAGGCTCTCGAAAAGGACGCTCCGGTAAGATTTCAACCCCGTATCGCGACCGTGCCAGAAAGGGGAACTGGTCGAGAGGGCAAGCAAGTGGGGCAGAATATGACGTACCTGATTCATCACCTCAATGAGTAGTTCCCGATCCTCGATGCCGATGTGGACGTGCAAGCCGAAGATCAATAACCGTCGTCCCACGTCTTGCAGGAAGAGCGCCAGTTCGGGATAGCGGCCAAAGGGTGAGACCTCCTGTCGTTCCCAGAAGGAGAAGGGATGTGTGCCTGCCGCTGCCACCCACAACCCCTCGCGCTCAGCCATTTCCCAGATCGAGCGACGCACGCGGATCAGTTCACGGCGTACTTCCTGGACGTTGTGGCAGATGCAGGTGCCAGCCTCCACCTGTGATTGCAGGAACTCGGGACGGACCTGATCCGGCAGCACGGTCTGACCATGCTCGAGGAACCGCTGCACGTAGGAGCGCAGCTCCCGCGTGGCGGGATCCACGATCTGGTACTCCTCTTCGACGCCGATGGTCAGTGAGGGGGTGAACATATCCCCTACGCCGCTCGCCGCTCCGCTGCCGAAAAGAGCAAGGAGAAGCCCCTTAAGCGGCTATTCCTCCTCTGCTCTGCCAAGCAGATGATGTGCCAGAGCCTGCATCATGACGGCCACTCCCAACGGCAGTGCACCCTCGTCAAAGTCGAAGCGCGAATTGTGATGAGGTGCATCCAGTCCGCGCTCTGCGTTGGCCGAGCCGAGGAAGAAGTAACAGCCCGGTACCTCCTGTATAAAGAAGGCCGCGTCCTCGCTGCCCATCGTCCGTACATCGGAGGAGACATTCTCCAGCCCGACCACCACTTCGGCGGCCGCGCGCACAACCTCAGCGATTCCCGCATCATTGATCACCGCTGGCGTTAAGGGGATGATCTCCAGTTCGGCCTCCGCGCCACAAGCCGCCGCCACGCCCTCGATCACCTCGCGCACCCGCTGCAACACTGTCTCCCGCACCTGCGGGCTGTAGGTGCGGATGGTGCCACTCGTCTCAACTTGAGAGGGTATGACGTTGAAGGCGTCGCCGCCGTGAACCGTGCCCACAGACACTACCGCCATCTCCTGCGGGCTGATGTTGCGGCTGACGACAGTCTGCAGGGCGGTCACGATCTGTGCCGTGGCGACGATGGGGTCCGCTGTTTGGTGGGGCAGCGCACCGTGTCCTCCTTTCCCTCGCACAGTGCAGGTCCACTTCTCGGCTGCTGCCATGACCGCGCCTGGCGTGACGTCTATCGTGCCCACTTGCTTCTCGTTCCAGACGTGGGCAGCCAGGAAGACGTCTGGGCGGGGGTTCTCCAGCACGCCCTCCTCCACCATCGCCTCGGCCCCGTTGGCACTCTCCTCGCCTGGCTGAAATATGAGTTTGAGCGTGCCAGCCATCTCATCTCGATGCTGCGTCATCAGCGTGGCAACGCCCAGCCCTATCGCCATATGACCATCGTGGCCGCATGCGTGCATCACCCCCGGATTCTGCGATGCGTAGTCAGCTTCGTTTTCCTCGGTGATGGGCAGCGCGTCCATATCGAAGCGCGCCATCACCACCGGGCCAAGCCGTCGCCCCTCCAGCAACCCGACCACGCCGGTGTCTGCGACGCCCGTCTGCACCTGGTAGCCCAGTTCGCGCAACCGTCTGGCAATGACCCTCGCCGAACGGTGCTCCTGGAAACCCAGTTCTGGGTGCATGTGAAAGTCACGACGCCAGGCAACCAGTTGCTCGCGCAGCGCCTCCCCCTCAGCCTTGAAATCTACCTGGTTTGACATAGTTTCATCCCTCCGTTCGCTGAAGCGTTGTCCTCATTTTACCCTATTGTCACCGCAAGTGCAATCCTTGTCCCAAAAAACAGGGGCGACGGGTATCCATCGCCCCCACACTGCGATTGAATCGGTTGGGAATTTGACCTGTCCACGTTACCAACGAGCGTGCTAGTTCGACCATCTTCACCCGTTGGATGTCATGTCGAAACCGGCTCCACCTCCTCAACCGGCACCTCCAGGCGTCGGTCTTCAACCTGGACGACGACCACTCCTTTCAACGGCAGCAGATCCACTACCTTCCCCTCGCCGTAAGGTGTTCGCACGCGCTTCTTGCGCCGAGGCATTGTTTGACAGGCCTCCAGGTACTGCTCCTGCTCGTAGATCAGGCAACAACGCAGCCGCCCACACATCCCTGTGATCTCCGAGGGGTTAAGCGAGACCCCCTGCGTCTTGGCCATTTTAATGGAGACAGGGGCGAACCCCGGGAGGAAACGGGAGCAACAGCGTAACTCGCCACAAGCGCCGTAGCCGGCCATCAGCTTAGCCTGGTCGCGGGGGCCGATCCTCCATAAATGGACGCGGGCAGCCAGTGTACGCTGCAAGCGCTGCTGCAACTTGTCAAGGTCCAAATTCCTCTCTTCACTCGCGTATAGCAGCGTCAGCCGCTGACCATCAAAGGCATACTCAGCAACGACAATTCTGATGGGCAGGTCCAATTGCGCTGCTGCTTCACGAGCAGCGCTCAGCGCTTCTTCCTCCTTGCGCTGCAACTGTCGCCGCAACGCCAGATCACAGCCGGTGGCCCGCCGTTGCACCGGTTTGAGGTCTTTCTCACCCCTGTGCTCGCCCTCACGCAGATGCTGCACATTGACCACCTCTCCTAGCTGCTGGCCACGTGCCGTCTCGACGAGGACGAAATCACCCGGCTGCAGATCGTAGTAACCACTGGCATCGAAGTGGTAGACCTTACCCGTGGGCTGAAAACGTACACCCACAACTCGGGATTCGGGATTTGGGATTTGGGATTTGGGGCTTGAGCTTTGACTCACTTCTTCTTCCGGGCTGCCTTCTGCTCCCGCTCTGCCTGTTCGGCCGCGTAGGCAGTGGGGTGAATCTCTGCATGATGCGCCAGCGGCTTCATCAGCCGATCCAACCCCCACAGGAACTCGCCGCCGTCCCGCTTGTAGGTGGCGATCTCATAGTCGTTGTCCATCTTTATAGCGTTAAAAGGACAGAACTCTGCACAGAAGCCACACGACATGCAGATACTCACATCAATATAGAACTCTGCCGGCTCTCGCTTCGCCTTGCCCGTCTCTGGATCCGTTGCGCGCACGACCCAGATACATTGAGGCGGGCACGACTTGGCACAGATGCCGCAGGCCGTACAGCGCGTCTTAGCTGTTTCTGGATCAATCACCTGAAAGGGAAACCCACGGTAATTCTCTGGAAGCGGCAATTTCTGTCTAGGATACTGCACGGTGAACACACCCCGGCCTCTGGGATGCTGCCGCACGGGGAGCGCTTCGGGAGAGTATTGCTTACCGAAGCCGCCCCTGAGGAACCACTTCAGGTCTTGCACGTAAGTCATCAGGAAGCGTCCCATTGTAACGCTGAACGATTTGAGAATGCCCTCTCCGTACATTATCTGTCCACCTCTCCCAGTGTGATGTCTATACTGGCCAGGATGGCAACCACATCGGCCACCAGGTGGCCGCGGCACAGCTCGCCCAGCACACCCAGGTTGACGAAACTGGGCGTGCGGACGTGATAGCGGTACGGATTTGCTCCGCCGTCGGAGACCAGGTAAAAGCCCAACTCCCCTTTGGGGGATTCCACCCGGCCATACGCCTCGCCCGCTGGCACCTTGGCAGCCGGCTGCTTCTTCCCGGCCTGAATCGGCCCTTCCGGCAGCCGTTCGAGCGCCTGGCGGAGGATGCGCAACGATTGCCGTATTTCCTCGAAGCGCACCACGAAGCGATCGTAGACGTCTCCATTGGAGCCCACCGCCACGTCCCAGTCAAACTCGTCGTAGACAGAGTAAGGCTCGGCGCGACGGACGTCGTAGGGCACGCCGGAGGCGCGCAGCAGCGGCCCGGTGCAACCATAGGCCACAGCCACGTCCGCCGGCAACACGCCGACGCCCACAGCGCGGGCGCGAAAGACCTCATTGAATAGGAACTTCTCCATCTCATCCGCACGACGTGGTAGCCGCTCGTAGACCAGATCCTTCGCCAGCGGGAGGAAACCCTCGGGCAGGTCGCGGGCCACGCCGCCGAAGCGGAAGTAGTTGCACATCATCCGCGAACCCGATGCCATCTGGAACAGGTCTAGAATGAGTTCCCGCTCCTCCATCCCGTAAAGCAAACCGGTGAAATAGACGCCGATGTCGGTGGTGAAAGCACCAATAGCGATGAAGTGATTCAGCACACGGGTTAGTTCCGCCATGATGACGCGGATATACTCTGCCCGCTCAGGCACCTCCACTCCCAGCAACTTTTCCACCGCCACGGCATATCCGAAGTTATTGGACATCGAACAGATGTAGTCCAACCGATCGGTGTAAGGCATATTAGCCAGCCAGGTGTTGCGTTCGCCAATCTTATCGTGGCAGCGGTGCAGGTAGCCCAACACCGGCTCCAGCCGCTGGATCGTCTCCCCATCCAGGCAGACCACCAATCGCAGGACGCCGTGGGTGCTGGGATGCTGCGGCCCCATGTTGACCACTATTCGATCGGTGCGCATCGGACGCCCATTCCCGGCAGCGCACTCGTCCATCGGCGCGTACACTGCCACTTCAGCCTGTGGCTCCCAGTCCTTCGGCAGGCTCAGGACACCGCCCTCCGACGGCCAGTCGTGAGGATACCGGAGGTTGCGGCCCAAGGGGGCCCGTTCCTCGGCCTGTGTTGGGTGACCCTCTGGGTGACGGCTGGGGAACGGCTTATGGTCAGCCTCGTAATATACCTCGTGCCAATCCTTGCGCAATGGGTGCCCTTCGAACCCCTCCCACAACAAGATGCGCCGCAGATCGGGATGATCCTCGAAGCGGATGCCCATCAAATCCCACGCCTCCCGCTCCTGAACGTTGGCCGAGGGCCAGACACCCGCGAGCGAAGGGCTGACGGGATTACCACGATCCGCGTGCACGTGCAGCGCCAGCGGCTCTCCCTGGATGCGACACGGGTGGTAGACTACCTCGAAGCGGGCCGGGAACTGAGCCGTGGGCTCCGGGTAGTCCACGCCAGTGACACAGGCAAGGTACTTATAGCCCAGCTCATCCCGCAAGAAGGTTGCGACCTCCACCAAGCGGTCAGGGGCAACGACCACTCCCTCGTACACGGCAGGCCGGGCTGCACCAGGGAAGCGCCCTTCCAGAGTGGAGAGAATCTCTGTCACTGGCTTAGAGACCTGAATCTCCTCGGCCATGTTACTCACTCCTCTCCAACGTCGCGATCCGATCTGTCAACCGCCAATCCACCATGTCGGGGCCCAATGCCGGCACAGGGACACCCTCATCTTCGCCTTTCTGATACCAGCGCAGATCGCGGATTCTCTCCCGGTCCATCTTGGCATGCAAGGATAAGACACCATAGAAAAGTGCCTCTGGTCGGGGTGGACATCCCGGAACGTAGACGTCCACCGGAAGCAGTTTGTCTATCCCGGAGACGACGTTGTAGCCCTCCTTGAACGGTCCACCGGAGATGGCGCAGGCTCCCACCGCGATGACGTACTTAGGTTCTGCCATCTGATTGTAGAGGCGGACCACCTGGGGAGCCATCTTCTTGGTGACTGTGCCGAGGACGATCATCAGATCTGCTTGGCGAGGACTGGGGCGCACAATGTCCATCCCGAAACGCGCAAGGTCGAAGCGGGCGGCGACTGCGGCGAAATACTCAATGGCGCAGCAGGCCAGGCCAAAGGAAATCGGCCAAAGCGACCGCTTGCGGCCCCAGTTGTAGAGCCGGTCCCAGGGCATGAGACGCACCGTGCTCTGGAGCTCTGGGGGTACTTCTGGCAAGCGTGGTCTCTGACTAGTCATTGAAGCGATGACCTCCTTATGTGTGTTTGAAGCATTACGAAAAAGGGTGATATGTGGGAGGCAGGCTCGAAAGCCTGGTAGCGTCGGAAGAAATCTTATCATGCCGTCACGAGGTGCTATTCTACACCGCTTTTGAGAATTGGGCAACTTCCGCGCCTGCCGGAACCCTGGTGGTGCAGTGAGATAAGATGCCATCTTGTCCTACGTTGATTGCGGCTTTGCCGCGCTATGTTTTACGTTTCATGTTTCATAATTATGATGATGATGATTTGACAAACTATGGAGGCCGTGCTAAAATGTGTGTGCCGTTCGCGCATACCTGGAAAGAAGCGACGCCATGCAGGCCACCCGAGAGCGAATTTTGAATATCCTGAAAGAGCGTCACCGGGCGACGGTTGACGAGTTGAGCCAGGAGCTGGGGCTGACCCCTGTCACCGTGCGCCACCACCTCGAAATCCTGCGCGGCGAAGGGCTCATCGCAGCCCCTATCGTGTACCATCGGAAAACCCCTGGCCGTCCCCAATATGCTTATACCCTGACCGAAAAGGCCAGCGCTTTCTTCCCCAAGAGATACGAGCATCTAGTCAGTCTGATCCTCCGCGAGGTACGCTCGCGCCTGTCGTCGCCCGAAGAAATGGATCAGATGATGAGGCGCATTGGAGAGCATATCGCCAGCCAGGCCGTACTCCTTGATAAGGGCGATTTCGAGGCCCGGCTCGCCGCCACCGTCGAATTCCTGGATGATCTGGGGTATATGGCTCGTTGGGAGCGGCGGGGTGACGACGCCTACTTGCTCCACATTGCCAATTGCCCCTACGAAGGAGTAGCCACTCAGGATCGCGAAATCTGCACCATAGACTTGACGCTAATGACTTCCCTCCTGGGTGTGTCTCCTCAGCGCACCGCCTGGGCAGCCCAGGGTGACGACCAGTGCACCTACGCCATCTGCCGCCCCGGCGAATAATCCACCGCTTGGAGAGATTGTATGCCTGTCAAGACGACATTCATCTATCCCGGCATCGCTGGCCGCGGCTTCAACTCCCTCAAGCAAGGCATGGACGCTGGCTGGATCTCCCATGGGCTGGCCTCCCTCAGCGCTGCTGTCAAAGCCCAGGGGTTCGAAGTAGACCTGATTGACCTGCGGGCCCTCTCCGGCTGGAACCACTTCCGGGAGGTGCTGGCGGAGCGAAATCCCGACGTCGTCGGCGTGACGATGATGAGCGTGGACTACAACCCGGCCCGTCAGGCCATCGCTATCGCCAAGCAGGTCAATCCTGAGATCGTCACCATCATCGGCGGCCCCCACGTCACGATTGCGCTGGAAGACTCCTTGCGCATCCCCCACGTGGACTACCTGGTGACCCAGGAGGGGGAAGTGACCTTCCCCAAGCTGCTGCGGCTGATTGAGGGCGGTGACCCGCCACCCTACCGCGTGCTGCGCGGCGAGACGCCCGACCTGGACGCAATCCCCCTCGCTGACCGAGACCTGTTCCTCGACGAGTGGCGGAAGTGGGGCTACGACCTTGACTCACCCGAGGTGCCCTTCGTCGAGGAACTGCCGTCACCGTTCGTCACCATCATCGCCGGGCGAGGCTGCCTCTACAACTGCGCCTTCTGCAAGCCGGGTGAGGATTACTTATTCGGCAAGCGCACCCGTCGCCGCTCCGTCGCCAACGTCATCGCCGAACTGGAGATGCTGCGCGAGCGGTATCACTTCGCCTCCTTTATGTTCCACGACGACTGTCTGACCGAGGACCGTGAATGGGTGATTGAGTTCGCCGAGGAGTATCAGGCACGGGGCTTCACGCAACCCTTTTTCTGCCAGACCCGCGCCGACATTCTCGTCAGGCACGAGGATATGGTGGTGCGCATGGCCGAGGCCGGGTTGCGTGGTTACTTCGTTGGCTTCGAAAGCGGCAACGAGCGCGTCCTCAAATTCATCCGCAAGGGTACGACGGTGGAGCAGAACCGCCAGGCCGCCCGCATCTGCCGCAAGTACGGCATCTCCGTGTGGGCCAACTATATGATGGGACTGCCAACCGAGACGAAGGAAGAGGTTATGGACACGGTGCGGCTGATGAAGGAGATTGATCCCGACTACTACAGCCCGGCCTTCTTCACACCCCACCCCGGCACAGATCTATACGACTACGTGGCCGAGCACGATCTGAGTCGCATCACCGACTACGACTCCTACCGCCGTAACCCGACAGAGCCCAAAATCAAGGGGCAGGATTACGAGTTTCTCAAGTGGGCGATGGCCGAAAGCCAACGCCGTAAGCCACTCAACGCCTTCAAGCGCTGGATGCGCCGCCAGTGGCGACGGGCCCGCCGCGCCACTCCTGCAAAAGTCATGCGCAGGTTGGGGCTGACAAGAGCATAGAATTCCAGATTGGCGGATTTAAGATTTGAGGATTGAGGCGAGTGTATTGTGTTGAGTGGATAAATCTGTGAATCTCAAATCGCCCCATCCCAAACCGGCGTTTGCCAAAAGCCCCCGCCTGTGCTAGAATACGCGCCGATTTCCTGCGTGGGGGGTGGGTAGAAAGGCACTGCTTGTATATGGCGGCCTCGAGCCGCCGTTTTCGCGTCCGTCCTGCCATCGTCCTCCCCACAGGTTGCAAAACGAGTACTGCACGTGAGGTGATCTTATGCAAGACCCAACTTCCGGCGTTCAGAAGCAGCCAACAGTGGTGGAGAGACACGTGGCCTCGCCTGATCTTCCTATCACAGAACTGGGGCTTCGCTCAAGCGCCAAAGACGCGCTACTCGGCGCGGGCATCAGTACCGTGGGTGATGTGCTAGCTACCCTTGAGAAGGGGGACGAGGCTCTGACCGATGTGAGTGGCTTCGGACCTAAGTCACTGGCCGAACTCAAGAAACGACTGAGGGAGCATGGCTTCCTCCCACTCTCCATCGCAGAGCTGGGGCTTCGCGCTCGCACTAGAAATGCGCTGCTTGGCGCGGGCATCAGCACCGTGGCTGACGTGCTGGCCATTCTTGATAAAGAGGACAAGGCTCTGACCAATCTGAAGGGCTTCGGCCCCACGTCGCTGGTCGAACTCAAGGAACGATTGAGGGAGCATGGTTTCCTCCTGCCGGGCAGGGTAGCTCTGCCACTTGAGGTTGCGAAGACCGTGAAGCCCAGGCTCGGGAAATCGGTGGAGGAGGAAGCTGCATTGGCAGCGGCTCTCCTTGCAGAAGAAGAGGCCGCGCTGGAGGAGAAAGCACCAGGGCCAGAGGAGGTGGCTGTTATCACAGTGGAAGCTGCACCGCAGGCAGAACCGCTGAGCGAGGTCCCCACACTCGGCCACCGCATCCAGGCCACCTTCGCCCAGGCCCGTGAGCAATTCAACCTCGGAGCCTGGGCCTATAGCGCGATCGGCGTGCTGATCATCGCCGCCCTGTTATTCCTGCCTCCCTTTTCGCTCCTGGAGCGGCTGGGCGTTGTCGGTTACACCACCGTCAACACTGAAAACAACTCCACCTCTCACCCCGATGGCCTGATGTTGAGTGTGGACCCTGAGACCTTCACTGGCAAGTTGCGGGTACGACTGGCTTCGGTGCCACGCCTGGAGTTTCTGGAGGGTTCGGCCGGTGCTGCGCTGCGCAAGGCGGTCGAGGCTCTGCCGTCCCACCTCATCGTCAAGAGTCCCTTCTACCAGATCCAGGTGCGCGGCGACCCGGCTGAGCCGGTAACGATTGACGTGGTGATGCCCAACAACGCGGAACCCTGGGAGACGCTCGATCTCTATACCTGGACCGGCGAGGCGTGGGAATGGGTGGGCAGCGAACTGCACACTGAACTCGCCGAGCACGAGCATATCCGTGCCCAGGTGACCGACATCCCGGAGAATCTCGTGGTCGTCCAGGCCGGCCCGATCACGCCGACCGTCTCCATCTCCCTGGGATCGGGCGACAACCCGGTGGCCGCCGCTGGCGTGCTCGACGAGATCAACCCTACCGGGTTGCTGCTGGGCACGGATGGCGGCCTCATTGGCGACCCGGCCAGCCTGCCGCAGCCGGCCGAGGAGTCCACCTACGCTGTGTTGCCCACTCTGCGTAACTGGGCCCCCGGCGGGACTGTCAATCGAGGACTGCTCTCCGACCTGCTGACAATTCCCGAAATCCAGGAGGCCCACATCGTCAACGTCGTACAACTGTGCACCGCAAAAGGCTTCGGTGGCGTAGACGTGGACTATCGGGGAGTCGCGCCTGAGGACCGGGACGCTTACAGTAGTTTCATCAGCGCGCTTTCCCGTGCCCTCCACGCCGAGGGTCTGCGACTGACCGTCGTTGTGGAGTCCCCCACCCCCGCCGGGAGTGGGTGGGATACGGGGGGCTACGACTGGGTCGCGCTCGGCGCTGCCGCCGATGCGGTCAAGGTTCCCTTCCCTGTAGACCCCGCCGCTTACGTCGAGGGGGGCGAGGCACAGCGGTTGCTCGATTGGGCTACGGCCCAGCTGGGGCGCTACAAACTGCGCATGCTGATCTCCTCCCTCAGCGCGGAACGGAGCAGTGAAGGGATCAGCTATATCTCGCTGGAGCAGGCGCTGGCCCAATTTGGGGAGGCAGTGGCCGTTGACAACGTGAGTCAGGTCGTCGAACCCAACAGCCAGGTGGCATTCGGATTTTCGGGCCGGCTGCTGAGCATCACCCCCCAGGAGGCCATCGGCACCTACCGGCTGGAGTACGAAGCCGACGAAGAAGAGACACGCACCGTCTGGCTCGGCACAGCGGCCAGCCTCGCCGCCAAGTTGCACTGGGCACAGCGTTACCACCTGGGTGGCGTCGCCGTGGCCGATATGCTCGCTCCCGGCAACGCAGCGGGCATCACGGAGGCGGTGGCGGCCTACCGAGCCGCCTCTACTCCCCCTGCCGGACAGGGGATAGACGTCGTCTGGACTGTCACCAGCGCAGAGGCGATGCTGGATCAGCAAGTCTCTCCTCTCACCGAGCCGGGTTACACCTGGATGGTGCTGGCCACGACCGGCACGTACACCGTCAATGCCACGATCGGGGGTTTCGACCACGGCTCCGTAGCGATCAGCGTAGGCGAGCCAGAGGAACCTATGGCCACAGAACCCGCCAGCGCCGCAGAGATTACTCCCGCGTCTGCACTGGCTGTCGCCGAAGGCGGCGAGGTGGACGAATGCCTCGACGCCCGCTACGTGGCCGACGTGACCATCCCCGACAACACACAACTGGATAACGGGGAAGCGTTCGTCAAGACCTGGCGTGTGCGCAACGCCGGAACCTGCGCCTGGCCAGAGGATACCGTCATGGCTTTCGCCGATGGCTCGCAGATGGGTGCGCCAGATAGCGTCGAGGTGGGCGCGGTAGAGTCTGGTGCGGAGATAGAAGTCAGCGTAGATATGGAAGCCCCGGCCGAGGCAGGCCGCTACACCGGCGTTTGGCGCATGAGGGTGGCAGAGGGATTCTTCGGCGGCAACCTCTCGGTAGTGATCCAGGCGGGGGAGGTGACGTCGCCTCCTCCGGTCGCCCCGATCGGTGGCGGCTCGTTTGAGCTGGGAGGCCATATCCTGGGTTATGGCTATGCCAGCCAAATGCACTACGCTGGGATGAACTGGGTCAAGGTCCAGGTGCGCTATCCCGAGGACGCATCAGGACTCGTCGCTGAGGCTCACGCCAGCGGCTTCAAGATCCTGCTGGGGGCGCTGGGCAGTCCGCAGGACGTGACGAGTGCCGGCTTTGTCAACGACTACGCCAACTGGTTTGCCAACCTGGCGGCGGCCGGGGCGGACGCTATCGAGGTTTGGAACGAGCCCAACATCGAGCGGGAGTGGCAAATTGGTCACATTGACCCGGCGGCTTACACACGGCTATTGTGCGCGGCCTACAGTGCCATCAAGGGGGCCAATCCGAACACGCTGGTGGTCAGCGGGGCCCTCTCGCCGACCTGGCACAATCCCCCGTACCACTGGGGCGATGACGTCTTCTTACAAGGGATGGCCGCTGCTGGGGCTGCGTCTTGCATGGACTATGTGGGGGCGCATTATAATTCAGGCGTCGTCCCGCCCTCGCAGCGGAGCGGCTCTCCTCAGGGGGACCACTACTCCTGGTACTTCTGGCCAATGGTGGACTTGTACTATGGGTCGTTCGGCGGTGCGCGCCAGGTCGTTTTTACCGAGATGGGGTATCTAAGTCCCGAAGGCTATTGCCAACTGCCCGACAATTTCCTATGGGCAGCTAACACGACTGTTGCTCAGCAAGCTCGGTGGCTGGCCGAGGCAGCCAGCCAGGCAGCCGCCAGTGGCAAGGTACGACTGATTATCGTCTGGAACGTGGATTTCACCCGCTACGACTGTGGGCCAGGCTTTGGCGATCCCCAGGCCGGCTACGCCATCATCCGTCCCGGCGGGAGTTGCCCGGCCTGCGACGCGCTCCACAACGTGCTGGGCACGCGCTGAGATGTCGGCGCTCCCTGAGAGTTGCCTATAAGCTTCCGGTCAAAGACATGCCTGTGCTCAGCCTACGCTTCATTCGTGAGCATGTACGCGCAAAACGTTATCGTCTGACCCGACACGCGACCATCGTTCGCCTGGAGCGTGGCATCACGATAGCTGAGCTGGAGCAAGCGTTGCTCAATGGAGAAATCATCTAGCAGTATCCGGATGATCAGCCTTATCCGGCCTGTCTGGTGCTAGGTGGGTTGGCTTCAGGTGATCCGCTACATGTGGTTTGCTCACGAGGAAACGTCGAGCCAGCATTGCGTATTGTGACGGTATATGAACCGGAGGACTCTCTATGGGAAAACGATTACAGAACCCGAAAAGTGAAAAGATGAACGATACCATTGATCGGTGTGACCTGTGTGGAGGCGAATTGAGACCCGGCAAAACCACATTGGAAATCTGGCATGGTGAGGAACTGCTCGTGATCAAGGATATCCCGGCCGACGTGTGCCAGCAATGTCGCGAGGCTTATCTCTCTGCGCAAGTTTCGGAGAGATTGGACGACTTTCTCAGGGAGCATCGTCAGCATAGACCGGAGCGTTATATCGCCGTACCCCAATATTCGGCTGTCCAGGCGATAGGAGGATAGCGAGTCAGACCTGTGTTATCCCAGATAATAATAGAGGGACCTGTCCAGCCTGTGACTCGCTCCACAACGTGCTGGGCACGCGCTGAGGTGTGTTGACTAGGGCTGCCGGCTATGCTATACTGATAATAGAGGTGAGCCTTGGCCGAAGAAAAAGAAGTCCGGGAGCCAGAAGAGGCATACGTGACCGAAGTCCCGGCCTACTATGACCGTTTCATCGAGGAGCGGGACCGGCGTATCGCAGCCGAGCTGCACGAATTGCGGTCGCTCGTCGAGGTCAATGCCCAGCGGATCGAGGAACTGCGGGTGGATCTACTGCGTGGGCTGGCTGAGGCTAAGGAGGAGCGATTACGTGGCTTCGAGGATGCGCGGGAGGAGCGGCAACGCGGCTTTGAGGAGGCGCGGGAGGAGCGGCAACGTGGCTTCGAGGAGGC
>JBHIET010000031.1:0-34385 GCA_046760785.1 Anaerolineae bacterium
TCAGGACGACTGGCCTGATTTAGCTGCTAGCGGAGTGCGAAATCTAGGCTAAGCAGAGCGACACAATCCACTACCTTGCACCTGTCCCCTTGGAAGACTTTCGCACGATTCAAAGCGGCGAACGCTTGCAAGAGTTGGTAGACCAACGAGCCGTAAACTTGCCCATATCTGGGCTATCACCAGATGGTTGGTCGTTGTCAGACCCGCGTTCCCAAGCAGTTCTTCAACATATTAAACAGGATACTACAACGTTAGATAAATACGTCGGCGGAAGGATGTTTCGTGGTGTCGTGACTGGTCTGAATAAGACATTCATTATTGATCGAGTGACCCGTGATCGTTTGATAGCCGAAGACCCCAGGAGTGCAGAGATAATCAAGCCGCTATTGGCTGGACGGGACATTCGCCGTTATGCCATCGAATTCAAAGATAGGCATCTGATCTGGACCTACATCGGTGTGCCGATTGATAGATACCCAACTATATTCGATCACCTGAAACAATTCCAGCCTCGGCTACAAAAACGATGGGACAAGGGGAACTTCTGGTGGGAGTTGCGGGCGTGCGATTATTACGATAGATTTGAGAAGCCCAAAATCATCTATCCCGATATCGCAACTACCTGCCGATTTGCGCTTGACCGCGATGGTTACTTCGGTTCCAACACCACGTATTTCATCCCCAGTGATGACTTGTACCTACTGGGTATCCTGAATTCCAGGCTGGCACAATTCTATCTCTCTGAGGTGTGCGCCGGGTTAGAAAGCGGTGGAACGACTTACCTGCGATTCTTCGGCCAGTACCTTGAGGGATTTCCCGTCCGCACCATCAACTTCGACGACCCGGCGGACGTCGCCCGCCACGACAAAATGGTCGCCCTGGTCGAGCGCATGCTGGCGTTGCACCGCAAACTGGCCGTCGCCACTGTTCCCCCCGACAAGGAACTCTACCAGCGGCAAATCGAGGCCACCGACCGGCAGCACGTGACCCTCCCGCAGGTTACCAACGGCGTTCCTTGTCTCACCCCGGTTTGTCAAGCGCCCCGGATAGACGCATACCACACTGTAGGAACCTGCGGGAGGGTTGAGGGTTGAGATTGAAGACGGAGGCCGAAAGATGCCGTATCGAGGCGACGTGTTTGTCCGAAGTCACTATTACCACATCTACAACCGAGGTGCGGGAAAAGCGCTGATATTCTTCAACCCTGGCAACTACGAATACTGTCTGCGCCTGGTCAAGCGCTACTATCAGCGATACGGCGTCACCGTGATCGCATACTGCCTGATGCCCAACCATTACCACTTCCTGCTCAGGCAAGAGACCGACCAAGTCTTGTCCAGATTCATCAACGTATTGTTCAACGCCTACGTGCAGGCAGTGAACCGGCAACAGGGTCGCAAAGGCACTCTTTTTGAAGGACGCTTCTGTCACGTGTGGGTAGATCGTGAGGAGTACCTGATCCATCTATGCCGGTACATCCACCTGAACCCAGTGAAAGCAAAATTGGTGTCCCAGCTTGCAGACTGGCCGTACTCGAACTACCTCGAATGGATCAGCCAACGAGCCGGCACTCTGAAAGACGAGACTTTCATCCACGAACGTTTCCCAACTCCCGAGGCATATCAACAGTTTGTAGCCGATGGTCAAGACGAAATACGAACTCGTGAGTTTATCGCCAAGTACGTCTGGGATTAGCCCACCCTCCCGCAGGTTCGGAAACCTGCGGGAGGGCCAGCCACCAAATCGAGGCCACCGACCGGCAGATTGAGGCGCTGGTGTACGAGTTGTACGGACTTACGGAGGAGGAGATTGGGGCCGTTGAATCGCTGAATCAGGTAAAGCCGCTGAAGGGGGGGCGATCAGTGGCCTCAGTGCGTTCAGTGCCTCAGCGATTCAAAGGTTGACGGAAGAGGAAATCGAGGCGATAGAAAGGCAAAGTTGAGGGTACAGCAAAAGGAGAGCGGTCATGAATGAGACTCAAACCTCAACGAAACGTGACGTAACCGCCCTGCGTTGGATTGCAAGACTCTGGAGCATCGCCAGCATCGGGTTCGTCCTGCTGATGTTCATCGGAAGCGGCCTCCAGGAGGGATTCAACCTGGCGCAGTTCACATTCCGCGACCTGGTTGGACTGTTCTTCTTCCCCCTGGGGGTTTGCCTGGGGATGATCCTGGCCTGGCGTTGGGAAGGGCTGGGAGGAGGCATCGCTGTCGGCAGCCTCCTGGCTTTCTATGCAGCGTTGTATATCGCGGATGGCCGATTTCCGCGTGGCCCGTGGTTTGCGCTCGTAGCAGCGCCGGGAGTCTTCTTCCTGGCACACCGGCTCCTATCGCGGGGGCGGTTGTGGAGAAACGAGTGATCCTGCTGGTTCCAGTCGGCCCCGTCCCGGCCGACCTCCTGTCCAGTCTGATCAAGTCATTGGCGACGACTTTCGGCCTCCCCTGCCGCATAGCCGCTCCCATCCCTATCCCATCCAGGGCCTACGACCGCCGGCGTGGGCAATACACAGGATCGCGCATCCTGGCCGCGTTGGCCCGGCTGGACATTCCGTACACCGAGCGCGTGCTGGGCGTCATAGACGCCGACTGCTACGCCCCTGGCCTCAACTTCGTCTTCGGCCAGGCTGGCGCCCACCAACGGGATTGCTTCATCGCCCTGCCCCGCCTGAGGCAATCGTTCTACGGCCTGCCGGAGGACGAACCGCTGTTCCGGGAACGGGCGTTAAAGGAGGCAGTGCACGAACTGGGGCACACCTACAGCCTGGGTCACTGCCCCGCCCCCCAATGCGTGATGCACTTTTCCAACAGCCTGCGCGATACCGACGTGAAGGGAGCCGGGTTCTGCTCCCGTTGTCAGGCTCAATTGAAGGAGCAAATCAACCGATGAACCTACACTGCCGCATCGGCACCTCCGGCTGGGTCTACTCCCACTGGCGGGGCGTCTTCTACCCGCCCGACCTGCCCCAATCCCGCTGGTATACTCACTACGCGAAGGTTTTCGACACCGTCGAGATCAACTACTCATTCTACCGCCTTCCCTCCGAGGCAACGTTCGACCGCTGGCGGGAGCAGGCCCCGGAGGGGTTCCTCTACGCCGTCAAGGCCAACCGCTACATCACCCACCTCAAGCGGCTTAAGGACGCCGCCGAGCCAGTGGAGCGATTCCTGGCGCGGGCACAGCGGCTGGGCGACAGACTCGGCCCCATCCTGTGGCAACTGCCGCCCCGCTGGCGCGCCAACCCGGAGCGGCTGGAGACCTTCGCCGCCCTGCTGCCATTCGACCTGCTCCATGCCTTCGAGTTCCGCGACCCGCGCTGGTTCGTCGAACCGGTGCGCCGCATCCTGGAGCAGCACGGCCTGGCCTGCTGCATCTTTGACATGCCCGGCCTCCGCTGCCCCACCTGGGTCACCGGCAGCGCCGTCTACCTCCGCTTCCACGGCTCCGGGGAGGTCTACGGAGGCCGGTACGGGCGGGAGGGGCTGCGCCCCTGGGCCGACCGCATCCGCACCTGGCTCTCCGAGGGCTGCCAGGTCTACGCTTACTTCAACAACGACGCCTTCGGCTTCGCGCTGGAGGACGCGCAGGAATTGCGGGCGATGATCGAGAGCAAGGCCCCCGCGCCAGGTGTGTAAAGGTATAGTAACTTTTCCAAAAAACAAAGGAGGATCGGGAAAATGAAAAAGTCATCCAAATCTATGCCGGTACTGTTGGTCACCTTGCTCCTGCTGGCAACCCAAACCGCACAGGCTACGCCGCCCATCGGCGGCAACACCCTCTCCTTCGGCACAGGCAACGACGCGGGGGCCAGCGCGTACACCGTGCGCTCAGTGGCGCTGGGCGACCTGGATGGCGACGGCGACCTGGACCTCGTTTCCGGGAGGGGAGAGGAAGAGAACTATGAGGTCATCGCCTGGCAGAACGACGGCTCCCCCTTCAGCGGTACCTGGACGCCCAACGACGTGGGAGCCAGCACAGCCACCGTGCGCTCGGTCGCCCTAGGCGACCTGGACATCGTCTCCGGGGGGGCGAGGCGGAGGATTACGAGATCATCGCCTGGCGGAACGACGGCACCCCCTTCAGCGGCACCTGGACGCAGAACGACGTGGGGGCCAGCGTGGACCACGTGGAGTCGGTGGCGGTGGGCGACCTGGACATTGCTTTGGGGAACTCCACGTATGAGGTCATCACCTGGCGGAACGACGGCACGCCCTTCAGCGGGCTGTGGACGCGGAACAATATGAAGACTGCGGACCTAGTGCAGGCGATAGCAGTGGGCGATCTGGACCACGACGGCGACCTGGACCTCGTCTCCGGGAGCAACACGGGCGCGGACTATGAGGTCATGGCCTGGCGGAACATCGGCGGCTCGGTCAGTGAAGACACCACGGCGACCGCACCGGCGGAGGTAGCCAGCGGCCAGAGGGACGACCTGCTGCGCGTCGTGGCCACCCACAACGGCATCGCCGGCGACAACGACCTGGAGCTGGTACAGTGGAACCTGCTCTTCGAGGAAACCAGCGGCGACCCCTTGAACTCTGCCGAGGCGAACAACCTCATCGAGAACCTGTACGCCTACTACCCGGCCGACGATACCTGGGAGCCGATAGACACCGTGGTGACCACCACCGCCACTCTCTCCCTCAGCGGTGGAGTGCAGACCGTCAGCTTTGCCGACGGCGACACCAACGCCCAAGTTCCCGCCACCACATCAAGGACCTACTTCGTGGTGGTGCAACTCACCGGTGATGCTTCCGCACAGACTCCAAACAGCTTCCAGGTGACCTTCGACCCCGACGCCGACTCACTGGCCGAGGATCGGACCGAGGACGCCTCGGTTTCCATCGAGGACACCGACCCTGTCAGCACAGGGGCCGTTGAGGCAGTCGAGTGGTGGTACATCTACCTGCCCGTTGTTCTCAACAACTATGGCACGTGACCATCCCGGCCCGGAGTAGCATATTGTGGGACAAGATGGCTTGTCCTACGTTTGGGATCAGGCTGACAAATGGCCGCCCGCCACCTGTAAGCCTGCCCCATCGGTTGACTTGAGACCTGGCAAGCCGGCACGAGCAGCGGCAAAGTTGCGCCTTTTGCAAAACTGACTACAATATCATCTGTGAACAAGCTACCCTGCCTCCACCAAGAGCAACCCGCTATGAAGAATACAGCTACTGTGACTGAGAAAATCCTGGCCATAGACGACGATCCAATCATACTGAAGCTGATAAGCCAAACGCTCCAACCCAAAGGGTTTTCCATCTTCACAGCGACGAGCGGACAGGAAGGGCTGACGCTCTTTCACCAGATCGCTCCCGACCTGGTGATCCTGGATGTTATGATGCCAGGGATGAGCGGATGGGAAGTCTGCGAGCGGTTGCGCCAGACTTCTTGTGTGCCCATCATCTTCCTCACGGCCCTGAATTCAGTAGAAAACGTAGTGCAAGGGCTGACGGGTGGAGCAGATGACTATCTGGCAAAGCCGTTCAAGATCAGCGAACTGACAGCACGGGTGACCGCCCTGCTCCGTCGGGCCCGTATGCCCCGCGAGCAGCCAGACGTGCTGCGCTTTGGAGGCGGAGACCTGATCATCAACCGCAGTGAACAGACCGTGTTTGCCTACGGCGAGGAAGTGTCCCTCAGCCCCATCGAATACAACATGCTTTTATTCATGGCCGAGCAAGCCGGGCGTATCCTCTCCGTCCAGCAAATCTTTGACGCCATCTGGGGCACCGTGGCCGACACGGGATCGCAAGGCGTCAAATGGTATATCTGGCGTCTGCGCCAGAAAATCGAAGCCGACCCCAAAAATCCTCGATTTATCCTCACCGAGCGGGGCAAAGGATACCGCTTCTCCCCACAGTAGCCACGATTCCCCCATTTCACAAACCGCATTCAAACCGGTTGCCCCTTTTTGCAAACCGGATTCAAACCGGTGTCCGGTATAATAAGGTAGAATTTTCCTTTGTATTCAGGAGGAATGAAATGAAAGCTACCCGCAGGAAATTCCGCTTTATTGTACTTGGCATTACCTTTAGCCTGGTACTCGCCGCCATCCCAGCCTGGGCAGATGGGGAGACGGGCACAGTGACCGGATGGCAGCCCGGAGCGACGGTCACCGGGACACTGAACGGAGAATCCTTTAGCAACTGGGGCGGCACCATTCACATGGAACTCGCTGGCGGCACCACCGTCGCCGTCTTCTGCACCGATATACCGCATCACGTCGGCGTGGGAGACACCTTCGTAGCCAGCGACGAGGAGATGGACTGCCGGGTCAAGTGGCTGCTGACCCACTACCCACCTCGTATGAATGACTACGAGCCCTGGCCCGACGGCGCTCCAGGCGCTCTGAGCAACCGCAACCAAGAAATAGCCGCCCGTCAGGCAGCCGTGTGGCACTTCTCCGATGGTCTGGATCCAGACGATACGACGACAGTCGGTGCGCGAGCCTGGGACATTATCAACGTCGTGCCCGAGGACGCCTGCGCCGCCGACGCACCCAACATCACCATTACCCCCGCCAGCACCGTCAATCCCATCAACACGACTCAGACCTTCACCGTGACGGTGACCCGAGGTGGGGCACCGGTCAGTGACCAGGCGGTCGCTCTCACCGCCGATCACGGCATGCTGAGCACCGACGCCGTCACCACCGACGACCAGGGGCAGGCCACCTTCACCCTCACCCACGATACTCCCGACGTGACCTCCAACGTCAACGCCAGCGCCGAGATGACCCTCCCGGTGGGCACTATCTTCGTCGGCACGGAGCCTAACAAGCAGAAGCTGGTCCTGGGCGAGGAGACCCTCGGATCCGTGCATGGCTCTGCTACTGCCACGTGGACCGGCACCGGCTCGGTCACGACCATCAGTTTCGACGACTACAACATGAACGGAGAACACGACGCCGGCGAGCCACTGTTGGAGGGATGGACGATAACGCTCTACAAAGATAACGCTGGTTCCTGGGACCTGGTTGACACCGAGACGACGGATGGCACCGGAACGGCCAGCTTCACCGGCCTGAGCGCCGGCACCTACCGTGCGGTAGAGACCATAGAGCTCGACGACTGGTACAACACCACCGACGTGGACATCGAATTCACGCTGGCCGACGATGAAAGCCAATCCTTCATCTTTGGTCAGATCAAGCTCCCGGTGATCATCGGTCACGTCTTCCAGGATGACGACGCGGACGGCACACACGATGCCAGCGAGTCCCCCCTGGAGGGATGGGACTTGCGGCTGTATCGTGAGGGAGGCTCTTTCGTCGTCGGGATGCAAGGGACGACTGGCGGAAACGGCCAGGTGATCTTTAGCTCTCACCCGGACCGGAATCCACCGGATATTTTGCCGGGCAGCTACTACGTCCAGGAAACCCTCCAAGATGAGTGGTACGCCACGACAGGCATCTCCCAGACGGTTACGGTCAGCTCCGGCGACATCGGCCACACCTGGCTGGGCAATACCCAGGAGATACCTGATCCCGACGAAGAAGAAGACACCGACACCGACGGCGACGGTATTCCCGACTATCTGGACGACGACGATGACGGGGACACCATCCCCGATGAGACGGAGGGGACCGGCGACGCCGACGGCGACGGCGTCCCCAACTACCTCGACCTCGACTCCGACGGGGACACCATCCCCGACGCAGTCGAAGGGGCCGGCGACGCCGACGGCGACGGCACGCCCAACTTCCTCGACCTCGACTCCGACGGGGACACCATCCCCGACGCAGTCGAAGGGGCCGGCGACGCCGACGGCGACGGCACGCCCAACTTCCTCGACCTCGATTCTGACGGCGATGGCATACCCGATGAAGTCGAAACAGCAGACGACGCCGACGGCGACGGCACACCCAACTTCCTCGACCTCGATTCTGACGGCGATGGCATACCCGATGAAGTCGAAACAGCAGACGACGCCGACGGCGACGGCACGCCCAACTTCCTCGACCTCGACTCCGACGGCGATGGCCTGCTGGATAGCCAGGAATGGAGCACCGGAGCCGATGATCCGCTGGCCGGTTGCACCGCCGATGATCCCGTCTGCTTTGATAACGACGCCGACGGTGATGGCATCCCCAACTATCTGGACACCGACAGCGACGACGATGACATCTCCGACGGCGAGGAGGGGCTGCAAGACGGCGACGAGGATGGCGTTCCCGACTGGCTCGATCCCAACCCAGACGCCGAGACTGAGCCACCCTTCCACATCTATTTACCCCTTATGTGGGCAAGCGGGGGATTCTAGGAGAACCTAAAAGAGGTGCCCAATGCATCCGAACAAAACGGTAAGCACCTCGCTCATTGCCTTTTGATCATCAAAGCTCCTTTCATTTCGGACAGGCAAATTCCATCCCCCGTTCGAGCCAAGCCGGGAGAGGTCAACTGACCTCTCCCGGTTTATGAGACAAAGAGCACGGCTTCTAAGAGAAGGGAGGACTGTTATGCGACAATTGACACGAATCTTTATCGTTCTCGGCATGGCCTTTGGCCTGGTGCTGGCTCTGATGCTGGCGCTGGCCCAACCTTCTCACGCCGCCACCTACACGGTGAACAGCACCGACGACGTTAACGACGGCACCTGCAATACGTCCCACTGCTCACTGCGCGAGGCCATCAATGCGGCCAATAGCAACCCCGGGGCGGATAGCATCACCTTCGACGGCACGCTTTTCAGCGCCGGTGGCGTCATCACCATCACCAACGGCACGCTGACGCTCAGCGACGACGATACCTCCATTGACGGAGACCTGGACAACGATGGAGACCCGGAGGTGGAAGTCCGTTACAGCAGCGGCACCGTGGGAAGCGGCAGCGGTCTGATCCGCGTTCAATCCTCGAACAACACCATCGAGGGTCTGGCCGTCACCAACTCGCCCGAGAATGGCATCTACGTATCCGGTGTCGGCGTGCAGGCAGACGACAACCAGATCGTGAGCTGCTGGCTCGGCCTGGACCTCACCGGCGCTGCCCGGCCGAACGACGACCACGGCGTCCGCATCGTGTACGTGGCCGGTGTGGGCAGCAGCGCCGACGGCAACGTCATCCAGGATAGCGTTCTCTCAGGAAACGACGAGAGAGGAATCAGCATCCAGGATGCGACGAACACCCAGGTGTTGAGCAACACCGTGGGTCTGAACCCGGACGGCAGTGCCACCCGGCCCAACGGCACCAGCGGCATCGCCCTGTTCGATGCCCTGGCGACGACGATCCAGGGGAACCTGGTCTCCGGCAACAGCGGCTCTGGAATCTACCTTCAAGACACGCAGCAAGTCACCATCACCGGCAACGTCATCGGCCTAAACGCCGCGGGGGACACGGCCCTGGGCAATCAGGGCACGGGCGGGATCAACGTTTACACCAACGCACTCACGCTCGTCATTCGGGATAACACCATTTCAGGTAACCGGAACAACGGCATCTACCTGGGACAGGGCACCACCGGCGCGGCCATCGCCGGCAACCGCATCGGCACCGACGTCGCCGGCACCGCCGGCCTGGGCAACGGACGACTGACGAACCGGGACGGCATCCAGCTCAACGACGCCTACAGCAACACCATCGGCGGGCCGGACCCGGCCGACCGCAACATCATCGCCCACAACGGACGGGCCGGCGTCTTCATCGCGGGTGAGCAGGCCGACCACAACGTGGTGCAGAACAACGCCATCGGCACCGGCTTCAGCAGCACCACAGACCTGGGGAACGGAGACGGCGGCTCATCCACCGACACCGGCGACGGCGGCGTCTACCTCTACGATGGAGCCGATTACAACGTCGTCCGCGATAACACGATCCGCTTCAACTACATCGGCCTGCGCTTCTCCGGCGGCAGCTCCCTGGTCACTCCACCGCAGCACAACCAGGTGCTCACCAACACGCTGACCAGCAACGACAAGTACGGCGTGGTCAACCAGACCACCCACTGGAACATCACCTACCCCACCCCATCCGACGGAGATAACCTGATCCAGAACAACACAATCACCGGGACGGGCGAGGGTTGCGCCCTACCCTGGTGCACCGGCATCGGCATCTTCAACTACGGCGGGTCGCCCCGCATCGTCAGCAACACCATCAGCCAGAATAGCTCCTTCGGCATTGTCAACCGGGTCTACTTCGGCACCGATGGCCCCGACGACGCAGCCGACGATCTGCTCTCGATGCCCCACATCTCCGGCAACACCATCAGCTCCAACGGCGACGACGGGATTCAATCCCGGGATACGACCCCACTGAACAAGGCCACCCTGCTCGACGACAACACCTTCGTCAACAACAGCGGTCAGCCTCACATCTCCCAGCGTTGGTTCGTCGGGGTCGAGGTGGTCAGTGGCACGCAGACGATCAACAGCGGGCTGGCGGTGACCATCACCCGGCAAGGCGGTGGACAGGCCTGTCCCGGCGGCCCCTGCGTGGGCAGCGACTTTACCCCGGCCGGGGGCAGCGACGGGGTCTGGGGGCCTTCCGGCATCGTCTACACCGACGTGGAGAACCTCGACGATGGTACGACCACCTGGTTCGAGGTGATCGAGTACGAGGTGAACTGGCAGGGAACCTGGGTGACCTACACCTCCCACCTGGTCGAGGTCGGCGGTGCTGAGCAAGGCTCACGCTACTTCGACTTCGACGGCATCACCACCACCGGGGAGATCTCCGGCGAGGTGAACCTGCCTTTCTGTATCGCCACGGGCATCACGGGCACGAGCCACTCTCTGTGCCGCTATCAGATCGGTCAGGTGCCCACCTTCGCCTCCAGCAGCGACGGGGACTGGGACGACGACGGCATCCCCGACGAGGAGGAAGGCACCGGCGACACCGACGGCGACGGCACACCGGACTACCAGGATAGCGACAGCGACGGCGACGGCATCCCCGACGAAGACGAGTACGATTGGTGCGGCAATCCACCCTGCGATAGCGACGGCGACGGCACGCCAGACTACCAGGACAGCGACAGCGACAACGACGGCATCCCCGACTCCATCGAAGGGAGCGGAGACACCGACGGCGACACCACGCCCGACTACGCGGACACCGACGCCGACGGCGATGGCATCCTCGACAGTATCGAGGGGAACGTGGATAGCGACGGCGATACCACCCCCGACTACAAAGACACGGACTCCGACAACGACGGCATAGCCGACAACGCCGAGGGCAGCGGCGACACCGATGGCGATGGTCACGAGAACTTCCGGGACACCGACAGCGACAACGACGGTCTCAGTGATGACGTAGACCCTGACGACGACAACGATGGCATCCCGGACACGGTCGAGGGGCTGGTGGACAACCCCGGCGTCGAAAACGACAGCTCGGTAGACACCGATGGGGATGGGCTGCCCGACTACCTGGACTCAGACAGCGACGACGACGGCGTGCCAGACGGCGTTGAGGCGGGATCGGATCCCAATAACCCGATGGACACCGACGAAGATGGCACTCCCGACTACCAGGATGAAGACGACGACGGAGACGGCATTGACACCCAATACGAAGACCTCGACGACGATGGCGATTTCGACGAGCACGACACCGACGACAACGGTACCCCGAACTACCTGGACAACGACGACGACGGGGATGGGAAACCGACCGCCAACGAGAACGCTGACCCCAACGGGGACGGCAACCCTGCCGATGCTCAAGACACCGACGGCGACGACACTCCCGACTACCTAGATCCGGAGTACACGATCTACCTACCCCTCACCCTGCGCAATTCCTGACCCTGACGGGCACGACATCACAGACCCTCCCAGAGGCCCTACAGCCTCCGGGAGGGCTCGTATTTGCCAGATGCGCCACTTTCGGATACAATCCCCGCGAAGATGCACACTCAGCCATTCGTCCGCGCTGCTCTTCTCCAGGAGCCCGTCGGAGCCCCCGATCAAGGCCGGGTGCGCTGCCTGACCTGCGAACGACGCTGCCTGCTGGCCGGTGACCAAACTGGTTGGTGCCGCACGCGGGAGAACCGCGACGGCACGCTTTACACGCTTATCTACGGCGCAGTCTCCTCCCTCTCCTGCAACCCCATCGAGAAGAAGCCGCTCTACCACTTCTACCCCGGATCGGTGGCTCTCACCGCTGGCTCCTGGTCCTGCAACTTCAACTGTCCCTGGTGCCAAAATTGGGACATATCAAAGCAGCCCCCTTCTGGCGGAGAGTTCATCCCGCCGGAGGAGTTCGTGGCCCGCGCCCGCGAGCTCCACTGCCAGGGCACCTCCATCAGCTTCAATGAACCCACACTCAGCCTGGAGTGGTCGCTGGAAGTCTTCCCCCTGGCGCAGGAGGCCGGCCTGTACAACACCTTCGTCACTAACGGCTATATGACCGAGGCCGCGCTGGAATTGCTGGCCAAGGCTGGGCTCGATGGGATGAACGTGGACGTAAAAGGAGACGAGGAAGCAGTACGTGAGCACTGCCAGGCGGACGTCGAGGCTGTGTGGCGCAACTGCCGCCGGGCGCGGGAACTGGGCGTGTGGGTTGAGCTGACCACACTGGTGATCCCCGGTGTGAGCGACGATGACGAGTGTGTGGAAGGAATCGCCCGCCGCATCGTGGCCGAATTAGGGCCGGACACGGTCTGGCATCTCAGTCGCTATTACCCGGCCTACCGCTTCTCCGCCCCACCCACCCCTGTGCCCACGCTGGAACGAGCGCGAGAGATAGGCAAGCAGGCGGGCCTGCGCTACGTCTACCTGGGCAACATTCCCGGACACCCCGGCGAGCACACCTCCTGCCCAAATTGTGGTACAATACTGGTCAAACGGGGACTCCTGCAGCTGTTACACTGCGACGTCACATCCAACGGTCGCTGTCCCTGTTGTGGACAGGAGATCGCCGGCGTGGGCTGGACATGGGAGAATTGACAATCTGTGCTACGCGCTGATCCCAACATTGGGGGGATGCTGGTCAACTCACGAAATAACAGGAGTTACGCGGTTCGCCGATCGAGCGGTACCCTGAGCCTGTCGAAGGGTAGGCCCTTCAGGTCGAGTAGCGAAGCGTATCGAGACCCAGAACCGTATCGAGAACCGCGCCAAACCGGGCTTCGATACGGCCTTCGGCCTACTCAGCCAGTGGTTTGGCTCTCAACTGCGTAAGTCCTGGAAATAACCGAACCTGGAGGTAACCATGTCAGAATCACGCATCACGTTACCCGCACCCAGCACCAGCGGGGAGGTATCACTGGAGGCCGCCATCGCCCGGCGTCGTTCCACGCGACGCTACACTCCTGGGGATCTGAGTTTAGAACAAATCGGGCAACTGCTATGGGCGGCACAGGGCATCACCGGCGGTAGGGACGTCCTACGCGCAGCCCCATCGGCCGGCGGATGTCACCCCTTGGTCGTCTACGTCTGCCGCGCGGACGGTGTCTGGCGCTATCATCCCCAAGGTCACTACCTGGCGCGCCACCTGGAACAGGACGTGCGGGACGAGTTGGCAGAAGCTGCCTTGCGTCAGTGGTTCATCGCCGAGGCCCCGTGCGTGTTCGCCATCAGCGCCATCTTCGAGCGCACCACCCAGCGCTACAGGGAGCGAGGGCAACTGCGCTACGTGCCTATGGACACCGGCCACGCCGCTCAAAACCTGCTCCTGCAGGCCGTCGCGCTGGGGCTGGTAAGCGTACCCGTCGGCGCGTTCGATGACGACGCCGTCAAGAAGGTGCTGTTTCTGCCAAAGCACGAGGAGGCGTTGTACATTCTCCCCGTCGGTCACCCTTGATAGGGGAAACGCGAGACCAACCAGAGGCGCTATCCCAATGCTGATAGGGTGGCAAAACAGCCTGAAGGCCAACCCGTTTCCGTGGCTGCTGGAGCAGGAGAACCCATCGGCCCGCTACCTTACGCTGCGCCATCTGCTCGACCACGCCGAGCAGGATTCCCAGGTCTCGGAGGCGCGAGCAGCGATCCCGACCTGGCCGCCGGTGCAGGAGATCCTGGCGCTGATGGACCCGGTGGACTTCTGGGGGCGGGCCGATAGACCCTTCTACGGTGGCGCAGTGGGCACGCACGCTACCCTCAACCTCCTCGCCGAACTGGGTATGCCTCATACGCCGCAACTTGAGGCCGCATGCCAGAACATCTTCGAGCACGGCCAGCACGAAAGCGGCGGGTTTACCTACGACGGTACACCGGGCCGCATCTTCCTGTGCTACACGGGCAACGCCATCCGCACCCTCGTTCACTTCGGCTACCGGGGCGACCCGCGTCTGGAGCGTGCGCTCGAGTACTTGACCACGCGTAGCACCACGCCCGGCGGCCTGGCGTGTCCTTACGCTGATGGTGAGGAGTGCCAATGGGGCATCACCAAAGCGCTGGGGGCCTTCTCCGCATTGCCTGCCGCTGACCGCACCCCCGACCGGATGCACGCCATAGAAACCCTGGCCGACGCCATACTCGACCACGAGTTCGACTTCGAAGGCCGCGACGCCTGCTGGCTCGACTTCGGATTCCCTCTCGACTACCAATCTGACCTGGTCGAACTGTGTGACGTCCTGGCGCGCCTCGACTACGGCACCGACTCACGCCTGGGGCGATTGCTGGACATCGTGCTGGCAGCCCAGACCGCGGATGGTCGCTGGCTCAAGCGCTACGGCACCCGCGCGTTCCAGCTAGAAAAGCGGGGACAGCTCAGCAAGTGGATCACCATCCACGCGCTGCGAGCGATCAAGCACACGCACCGGGCCATCGCGCGGGCCAGACTATAAGTACGAAGCAAGAAGCAGGGGGGCTGATCAAGTGGGAAAGGCCGCTCAGAAAATCATAGCCCACCGCTATCGAGTCGTCCCGCGCACGCTGTGCTTCGTCACCCACGGCGACGACGTGCTGTTGCTGCGAGGGGCTCCCGACAAGCGCATCTGGCCCAACCAGTACAACGGCGTCGGTGGACACGTGAAGCCAGGCGAGGACGTGCGCACCGCTGCCCTGCGCGAGATTCGGGAGGAGACCGGGCTGGAAGTGCGCGATCTGCGGCTGCGGGGGGTGATCAACATCCCCGTGGACGCATATAACAGGGGCGTGTTGCTCTTCGTCTTCACCGCCACCGCTACCACCCGAGACGTCCACCCATCGGAAGAAGGTACGCCGGAGTGGGTGGCCCGCGACCGGCTAGCGGAGTTGGACCTGGTCGAGGACTTGCCCACGTTGCTCCCTCGCGTGCTGACGATGGGACCCGACGAGCCTCCCTTCTTCGCCCATTACCACTACGACGAGCAGGACCGGCTGAATATCAACTTCGCGGATTGACCACCCCTATTGCCTGTGGTATACTGATTTTATGCACAAGAACCCCTCGCCGCGCCGTGACGCCAAACCACCTCCCCTGGATACAGGAGGCGTTCTCCTGATCCTGGCTGCCGTCATCATCTTGGGATCAGTCGGTGTACTGCTCGTCGGGCAAGCGATGATCGTTCCCCTGGCCAGCCTGCTTGCCATCGGGCTGGTGCTCAACCTGACAGTTCTCTGGCTAGAGCGCCGGTACGGCCGTTCACGCCTCTGGGAATGGGTCAGCAACCTGAGCAACCTGTCCCTGCTCACGGCTGGCCTCTACCTCTCGTGGGGACTGTCCAGTCCCTATGTGCCATTGTACGCCATCTATGTCGTGGCGAATGCCGTGCGACGCGGCCATCGAGGGGCCGTGGAGGGCGTGGCACTATCAGTGACGTCGTTACTCGTGCTGCTGGCGCTGGGAGGCTCACTGGCCACGGAGCCGCTGGTGCGCCTGGCAATCAACATCGGGTTAGTGCTGTTGATCGGCGCAGTAGCCGGGTTGCTGGGACAGCGCCGCATTGACGCCGTGCGGTCCGCTGAGCGCCGTGCTGAGGAACTGGCGGCCCTGAACGAGATAGGACGCGCGATCAGCGCCCGCATCGAAGCAGAGCAACTGCTGGAGGAAATCCGCCGCCAGACGGGGCGATTGATGGACGTGAGCAACCTACACATCGCGCTGCTGGACGAAAAGACAGATCAGCTCATCTTTCCCCTGTTCTACCGCAACGGGCAGCGAGAAGAAGTGCCTCCTGCAGATCATGACGAGGGACTCACCAGATACGTACTCCGCACGCGAAAACCACTGCTGCTGGCGAACATGCCGGCAGAGGTCACCGAGCTGGAATTGAATTACACGGGTCCACCTTGTCTTTCCTGGCTTGGGGTACCGATGATAGCAAGGGAGAGAGTGTTAGGTGTCATCACCGTCCAGAGTTACGAACAGCCCAATACATTCGACAGGGGAGACAAGGAGGTCTTGCAGACCATCGCCTCACAGGCAGCCACGGCGCTGGAAAACGCCCGCCTGTACCAGGAAACCCAGCAGCGGGCAGAGACATTCCGCGTGCTGGCCGAGATCAGCCAGCGCCTGACACGCCCCGCGGCCTCCAAGGATGTTCTAGCACAACTGCCTGAGCTGCTTGAGCCTGTCATCCCCTTCGACGTCTACTCACTCTACCTCTACCAGGCACAGCCGGTCGAGCGAATGCGTCTGGTCGGCACGTTGGGACTCACCCCCGAGGAGAGAGAGAGGGCAGAACAAACTGCACTCGAGCGCCACCCGGGTTGGGTGGTGCACAACCAGCAGGCGCTCCGCGCGGAGGACACCAGCGCCGATGACCGGGTGCGCCACGTCCGCTCTGGCTTGCTTCGTAGCATCCTTTACGCCCCCCTGTGCTACGAAGATCGCTGCCTGGGCACTATCGGCCTGGGACGCCTTGCCCCTCCTCCCTTCAGTGAAGCGGATGAGCAGTTGCTACAGGCGGTCGCAGACCAGGCGGCGGTGGCGGTGGAGAACGCGCGACTCTACCAGGAGCTGAAAGATCGGGCCGGAGAGTTACATCACGCCTACGAAGAACTGCAAACCCTCGACCGCCAGAGAGTCGAATTCGTGCAGAACATCTCCCACGATCTGAGAGCGCCACTGACGTTCATCACAGGTTACGTCGAACTGGCACTCAAGGGCGAACTGGGCCCTGTGACAGAGCGGCAGCGTGAAAGCCTGGAAATTGTGTTGGACAAGACCGGCCTACTGGCCCGTATGGCAGAGGAAATCATTATGCTGGAGCGCCCAAAGATCGACCTGGATACACTGATACCCACCCCGCTGGACCATCTGGCACAGACTGCGCTACAGGGGGCCCAAGCGACGGCCCAGGCCGCCCGCATCACCCTCCGCACCGAGATACCCGATGACATTCCCCGGGTGTTTGCCGACCCTCGGCGGCTGATGCATGTGTTTGACAATCTGCTCAGCAACGCCATCAAGTACAGCCCAGACGGAAGTACGGTGACCCTGAGTATGAAGGAGGTAGGCAATGCCATCCAGGTCGCAGTGAAGGACGAGGGTATTGGCATTCCTGAGGAAGCTCAGGCTCACATCTTCGAACGTTTTTATCAGGTGGACTCTGCAAGACCCCGCCGTTCCGGCAGTTTTGGATTGGGGCTTGCGATTGTTAAAGAGGTGGTCGAAGCTCACGGCGGCGAAGTGTGGGTGGAAAGCGAGATCGGTCAGGGCAGCACCTTCTACTTCACCCTGCCGAAGAGAACAGATAAGCAGGCGTAGGAACACTACATATCCACACCCTTCCCCGCCCAGAGTGCCCGCATCTCTCCCCGCAGACGCTGTGCCTCCTCCAACAGTCCAGATTCGTCCGGCCGGCGGCGATGCTGCATCTTCTTGAAGGCCAGTTCCGCGCACAGTTGGTGTAACCGCCGTGCCTGCAACCAACCTGCCAGCCCCCCACTCCACAGTGCCCGCCACTGCGCCCGGCTCCGGCCCCCCGGCGCAACCAGCGCGCGATACAGTGCCCCTGGCACCTCATCAGCCAACTCGGTCGCCAAACAGCGTCGCTGCCGCTCCAGTGACCAACCTGCAATGATCCCCATCAAGATCAACCCAGCTCCCGTCGAAAGCACCGTCACTACGTTCAACCCCAGCAGGCTCCGCGCCAGCAGATTGTGCAGTGCGTGCGTCACCACCGCCAGCATGAATCCCCCCGCAGGCAGCGCCCAACGCTGCCAGCGGGTCTGCGCCAGCCGCGCCAGTCCCAACCCCACGCCAAAGACCGCCGTGTAGAAAGCGTGATTCAACCCGTAAACCAGCCCCTCGGCGAAGGTGGCCGCCCCGAGCCCATTGAAGCCCCACAGCGCGAAACTGCCGACGTAACTGATGATATTCCCCGTCATGGCAAAGCCGAAGCCCGCCATCGCCCCGTAGATGATGCCATCCAGAACGTTGTCGAACTCGCGCCGGTAGCGCCAGGCGATGAAAAGCACCGCCGCGCCCTTCAACGCCTCCTGCAGCACCGGCGCGACCAGTCCCAGCCGCACCGCTTCCAGTGCCCGGGGGCCGATCAGATTCGGAGGCAGCCGGAAAAACAGTTCCGCCGCCAGCGCCACCAGCACCGATGGGGCGGCTCCCCACACAAACGCCGCCGCCAGCAACCGCTTCGGCTCCTTCTCGTAGCGGTCCACCCAGTAGAGCGCCCCGATGTAGACCAGCGTCGGCACCACGCCCGCCAGCAGCGCGATCAGCAGCCCCATCACCACCTGATGCGCCGGGAGGAGGGTGCCGATCCAGACCACGTCCGGAGCATCCCACGTGGCCTCGAAAGTCTCCACCTCCGAGGGTTCCAGTGCCAGATCGGCGCCGTCAACCGCCAGGCTTGCCTCAGGGCCGGGGCTCAGTTCCAGCGTCGCGTGGCCCGACCCGGCGAATGGCACGTCGGTGAAGCGAAAGCGGGTCACCTGCTCCGCCTGAGCATCGGGCCAGGTGGCGACCACGTCCCAGCGGGTATCCGGGGGAACGCGGATGGAGGCTACGACCCTCGTTCCCGTGGGTGGGTCGGCGTGCAGGATGGCCAGGTTGCCCAACTCCTCCACCGAGGGCAACTCGCCGCCATGCCCGTCCACCAACCGCACCCGGGTCTCGTCCGGCTCCGCGCCGACGACCTCCACCCGCAGCCGGTTGCGGTACCAGGTGTCCGTGTCCAGTGGTTGGGCCATCCCCCAGGCGTAAGGATGCTCCCACTGTGCGCCTTTGTCGGCCGGGCCCAGCGGGCCACCGAAGTCGCTCTGGGCCGCCACCTCACCCCAGTGCCCGCGAAATGGCAGCCATTCCGCCCCCGACCACGCCTCCGGCTCTGCCGCGAGGCTCGCCCGGTCGGGGAGCAGGATCACCTCGGGGATCACGCGGCCAGAGGTGCCCGTGCGGTCCACGATCTCGATGCGCGTGTTGCCGATGTCCTTGCCGTTGGGGTAAACCTCGTCGCCGACGAAGTAGTTGGCGTGCGAACCCAGCGCGACGTAGGCCACCGGGTGCGTGCCCTCCTCGACCGGCGCGCTGGCCCAGGACCGGCGGGTACCGCCGTGGTGCTGGCTGAGCACCACCCATTCCGGCTCTCCGCCGGCCGTGAGCATCACCTGCACCATCTCCCAGTCGCCCTCGTGCTTGTTGAACCAATCGTTGTAGAAATAGAGCGCCCAGTACTGGATCGTGACGTGCTCCCCATCCCGCACCACGTGGGCATAAACCGTGGCGGGTGGCCCGCCGGCCTCCGGGCTCAGCACCGCCTGGTAATAGGCCCGATGGGCGGAGTAGTTGGTGTAGGCCGAACGGCCATCGTCGCCGTACCACACGTCGAGGAAGTAACTCCCGTCGCTTTTGAGGTCGAACAGGTCGAGGACATCGAGGCTGAGCAGGACGTTGACGTCGAACCACAGCCGGCGGCTCTGGCGCAGCCGGGCCTGCCGGACGATCACGTCCACCGGCTGGGGACGGAAGATCTCGGCCGGGTGGAAGTAGAGCACCGGCGCATAGCGCTGAGCCAACTCGGCGTCGCTTTCGGGAAGGGGATCGTCGGCGAGAACCGGAACGGCCCAGGCCAGAAGCACCACCGCTAACACAACCAGCGTCGCAAGCCTCAGTCTTCCCATCGCTGTACCTCCTCGTTCGGCCCCCGTGAGTGAATTGTATATCAGTTGTCCCTTCGACGCAACGCCGAAGCATGTGAGCGTATCGCATTAGGGACAAAGGGCTGCAAACCGCCTGCCAATAATCAAGAGGATGCTGTTCTTGACCCCCTAACCCCTCCCCATAGGGGGTGGGAAGGTGGGTGAAGGCGACGCAGCGGCGGAAAATGCTCCGCGTGGCAGCGGTGAGGCCATTCTGCCCCTAGCATGATACGCTCCCCGGCAGGACATTTGCCCTCCACCCCAAACGTGATAAAATCAAAGCACAATGGCCCAGTCCATTACGACTCAACCCGCCCACCGCCAGCTTTGGAGTGGGCTGTGTAGCGACGACCCCGCCGCCGAGGTCGGTGTTCTGGGCGTGCCGTTTGACAACGCCACCAGTTTCCGCAAAGGGGCCTCCTTTGCCCCGGCCAAAATCCGCGAGATCACGCCCCACATCGCGCCCGCCACCGAGGAGGCCCATCGCCTTGAGGGCTTGCGCGTCCGTGACTACGGCGACGTGAGCGCCGATCTCAACTGGGAGCGCTACTTCGCGACCGTGGAGGAACAGGCGAGCCAGGTACTGCGCCACCCGTTGGCCCTCTTTCTGGGTGGCGATCACTCCGTCACCATCCCACTGACCGCAGCCTTCAGCCAGACGGCAACGGGCCAGCTCGGCGTCGTTCACTTTGATGCCCACCCCGACCTGGCCGACGAATACGAAGGCCACCACTGGTCCCACGCCTGCACCCAGCGCCGCGTGCTGGAACTGCCCAACGTCGAATCGCGCCACCTGGTCCTCGTTGGCCTCCGCTCCTGGTTGGACGAGGAACTGGCGTTTCTAGATGCCCACCCGGAGATTGGCGTCCACACCGCCCGTGACGTATACCGCCGGGGGATAGAGGCCGTGGCCGAAGACGTGCTCGCCCAGCTGCAGGACGTGGATGCCGTCTACTTCACGCTGGACATTGACGGTCTGGACCCGGCATGCGCCCCTGGCACCGGCACGCCCGAGGCAGGCGGCCTCTCCACCCGCGAGCTACTGGAGCTAATGCGCGTCGTCTTCACCCGGCTGCCCGCCCACGCGCTGGATATCGTGGAGGTCGCCCCACCACTCGATTGCAGCGACATCACGTCGTTCGCGGCGGCCAAGGTGATCTACGAAGTCTTTGGATGGATGAAGGAGAAACTCAGCTGACAGAAACAGAATAGGAGCAAAATCGCATGGAAACCAAACTGAAGGAACTGAAGACCCATCTCATCGAGATTCATGATCTGAACTCCGCCGCTGGCCTGTTAGGGTGGGACCAAAATACCTACATGCCGCCCGGCGGCGCGCCGGCCCGCGCGCGACAGATCGCCACGCTGCGGCGACTGGCGCACGAGAAGTTCACCGACGCTGTCATCGGGAAGCTGCTGGACGACCTGCAGCCCTACGAGGAAAGCCTGCCCTACGACTCGGACGAGGCCAGCCTCATCCGCGTCACGCGGCGCGACTACGAGCGAGCGGTGAAGGTTCCGCCATCGTTCATAGCGCGACTCTCCGATCATGCGTCTACGACCTTCCAGGTCTGGACGCAGGCCCGGCCGGCGAACGATTTCGCCAGAGTGCAGCCTTACCTTGAAAAGACACTTGACCTGAGCCGGCAACTGGCAGATTTCTTCCCCGGCTATGAGCACATCGCCGACCCCTTGATTGACTACTCAGACTACGGCATGAAGGCCTCGACCATCCGCACCATCTTTGCAGAACTGCGGGAGCAACTCGTGCCCATCGTGCAGGCGATCACCGCTCAGCCCGTTGCAGACGACGCGTGCCTGCATCAGACCTTCCCCGAAGCACAGCAATGGGCCTTCGGGCTGGAGGTCGTCAAGCGCTTCGGGTACGACTTCGAGCGCGGACGGCAGGACAAGGCCCCCCACCCGTTCACGACAGAATTCTCGATCGGGGACGTGCGCATCACCACCCGCGTCAAGGAAAACGACCTGGGTGAAGCGCTGTTTGCCACGATGCACGAGTCCGGCCACGCGATGTACGAGCAGGGCATTCGTATGGACTTCGAGGGCACGCCACTTGCCGGCGGGACGTCATCAGGCGTCCACGAGAGCCAATCCCGTCTGTGGGAGAACATCGTCGGGCGCAGCCAGGGCTTGTGGCGATTCTTCTACCCCAGGCTGCAGGCGGTCTTTCCCGATCAACTGGGGAACGTGCCGCTGGAGACGTTCTACCGCGCGATCAACAAGGTCGAGCGCTCATTGATCCGCACAGAGGCCGATGAGGTGACCTACAACCTCCACGTCTTACTGCGCTTCGGCTTTGAACTGGACTTGCTCGAAGGTAACCTGGCCGTGCGCGACCTGCCGGAAGCGTGGCGCGAGCGCTTCAAGGCAGATCTGGGCATTATCCCGCCGGATGATCGAGATGGCGTACTGCAAGACGTACATTGGTATGGCGGCAGGATCGGCGGCGAGTTCCAGGGCTACACGCTGGGCAACATCATGAGCGCTCAGTTCTTCGAGACTGCACTGCAGGCCCATCCCGAGATCACAAGCGAGATCGGAGAGGGGAAGTTTGATACGTTGCATGACTGGCTCAAGGAGAACATCTATCAACACGGGCGCAAATACACACCGTCCGAACTCGTCGAACGCGTCACCGGGCGGCCATTGAGCATTGAGCCATACATCCGGTACCTCAGGACCAAGTACGGGGAGCTGTACGAGTTATGAATGATACGCAGCTCATTCGGGCTGTCAACCCAGCAACAAACCCAGACAAACACCCATCGCCCGCCTCGCTTCCCTGCTTCAAGTCGAGCGGATTGCAGTTTGACTTTTCGGGCAAGGGTGGTAAACTAAGAACGTTGCAGGGCGAAGTGGGCTTTGACTGTGTGCCGAAGACCGCCCAGGCTTGCGGAGGCTGGGCGGTCTCCTTGCTACAGCCGCGCCGTTTCGTCCGCCGCACAATTCACACAAGCTTAAGGAGTACAGAAAGTGAACGAGAGAGAGGTTGGAACCGTTAAGTGGTTCAGCGATAGCAAAGGATATGGCTTCATCCACCGCGAGGCCGGAGAGGACGTTTTTGTCCATTACTCGGCCATCGAGGGGGAGGGGTTCCGCACGTTGCGCGAGGGCCAGCAGGTCGAGTTTGGTGTCGAGCAGAGCCCCAAAGGACTGCAAGCCGTCAACGTGAAGCCCCTTTAGCCAAGTGTCAGGACAGGAGGAGAGAAAGGAATGCCCAAGAGATTATACGTTGGTAACTTGAGTTACAAGACAACTGAGGCCGCCCTATCCGAGCTCTTCGGAGAGTTGGGGGAGGTCACCTCGGTAAACCTAATCACAGACCGCATGACGGGCCGATCCAAGGGCTTTGCCTTCGTCGAGATGGCGGACGACAGCGCCGCTCAGCAGGCCATCAGCCAACTCAACGGCAAGGAGGTGGATGAGCGAACCATCAAGGTGGAAGAGGCGCGCCCGCGACGCTCACGAGACGACCGGGGGAGAGGCCGTCGCTACTAAGGTCAATTGCCTTAGCCACGACATCCAACCGCACGGCTCCTCCGCAGGCTGTGCGGTTTTTCTGTCATCAGTCAGATCACCCTCTCATCAATACTGCCTCAGGATGCGCGGAATCCAGCCCGGCACCCGCCGGCGATACGCCTCCCACTCCTCGCCAAACTCGGCTGCCAGTGCCTGCTCCTCCCGCCGGGCGCGTAGCACCAGACCCAGGAAGCTCACTGTGGTGAACAGAAGTGTCCAGGTGCGATAGGTGAGAAGCCCGCCCGCCGAGGCGACGATGAGACCCGCGTACATCGGGTGGCGGACGATGGCGAACGGCCCATGCGTCACCAGCCGGTGGTCGGCGTAGAGTTGCGCGCCCACGCTGCTGGAGACATTGTACATCTCGCCCAGGGCCACCCGCCCCCAGAAGACTAAGGCCAGGCCGGGGAAGAGGAGCAGCGCCCCCACGATCAGGGCCACGAGGCGGGCTGAGGCCGACAGGGGTAGCGGGAGCGGTCGCCACAGCAGGTAGCAGGCGCCGAAGAAGCCGACGCCGATCAGAAGGTAGGCCGGCAGCGTCAGGACCTTCCACGCCAGGCCGGTGGACCGCCCGCGAGGACGGTGCAAGCCGCGCACTATCCCTGCCAGCGCAGCGATCAAGCATACCAGCGCCGCCACCGCACCTGCCCAGGCTACCCACCGTTCGACGGCGTCTAACGTCACGCCACCCCTTCTAATAGCTGGCGCAGTGCAGTCCGCTCGTCGGGGCCGAAGCGGGCCAACGCCGCCTCGTCACCCGCCAGGATCGCCTTCCCCAGCCCAGAGCGCCGGAACGCAGCCAGGTCCTCCTCGAAGGGGGTCCCCACCGTGTGCTCGTGCACGATGCGACCGTCCCGCATGATCAAGATGCGGTCGGTCTGCCGGGCCACCGCCGGGTCGTGGGTGACAACGATAATGGTGGTGCCCAACTCGTGATTGAGCCGGTGCATCAGCCCGATCACCTCCGCCCCGCTCTCGGAATCCAGGTCGCCGGTAGGCTCGTCGGCCAGGATGAGTACAGGCCGGTTGGCCAACGCCCGCGCGATGGCGACCCGCTGTCGCTCGCCGCCGGAGAGCTGATTGGGCAGATGGTTCATCCGCTCCGCCAACCCGACCAACCCCAGCAACTCCTCGGCCCGTCGGTGCCGCTCCCCCCGGCCCACGTGCTGGCCTATCATGGGCACCCCCACGTTCTCGCGGGCGGTCAGTGTGGGGATCAGATTATGCAACTGGAAGATGAAGCCGACGGTGCGAGCGCGAAAAGTGTCCAAGTCGCGCACCGTCGCCAAGTCCTCCCCGTTCACCAAAGCCTGCCCGCCGGTGGGGCGGTCGAGGGCGCCAAGCATGTTGAGCAGCGTGGACTTGCCGGAGCCTGAGGGACCCATCACGGAGACGAACTCCCCCCGCGCCACGCGCATGTTCACGCCGTCCAGTGCCCGCACTCTCGTCCCGTCGCTGTAGATCTTCACCAAATCGCGCGTCTCAACGATAATTTCGTCCGTCATATTTCACTCCTTGATCCGTTGTAACTGCTCACCCTCCCGCAGGGTTGAGGGGTCCCGAAGCGCAAATTCGCCCCGGTAGGGGCGACCCTGGCGGTCGCCCTGGGGCAGGCGCAAGACCTGCCCCTACGATCAGGCCCATGCCGGGGTGGGGATGGTAAGCGAAGGCATTTTTCCGTTCCCTGAGCAGTTACGATCCGTTGACGTTTGACGTTCGACGTTTCACTCTCCCACCTCAATATCCACGAACGCCGTCATCCCCCACCGAATCGCCGGGTCGAGCTCATCCAGTTCCACAATGACGGTGTAGTTGACCCCGCCCGCGCCCGGCTCGGCCATTGGGGAGATGCGGGTCACGTAGCCAGTGAAAACTCGTTCCGGGAGGGCATCGAAGGTGACCGCAACCTGTTGCCCAACCCCCACCCGCGCCACGTCAATCTCATCCAGGTCGGTCGTCTCCACCCGCAGCGTGGTCAGGTCGCCCAGCGTGACGAGAGGCTGGCCTGGCACAACCAGTTCACCTGCCCGCACACTGACCGCGCCGACAGTGCCAGCGAAGGGGGCGTGAACCTCGCACCGCTCCAGTGCCACGCGGGCCGTGTCCAGCACCGCCTGCGCCTGTGCCACCGACGCCTGGGCCGTAGCGACCGCCTCCGCCGTGGCTCCGGCCTGCAACAGGTCTAGTTGCGCCTGGGCCACGTCCCGCTGCGCCGCCGCCGCCCACACCGCCGCCTCCACCCCGCGAACCTGACTCTCTTGCCCTGCCACCAGGGCATCCAGTTGAGCCTGAGCTGCCGCCAGCGCCTCGTCGGCGGCGTGGAGAGCATAGCGGGCCTGCTCCTCCATCTCGCCCAGTCCCGGGCAGATATCCTTTGTCTGGCCATTCGGCAACGTGACATCAAAGCACTTCATCGTATCGTCGTGCGCCTGGAGGGCCGCCAATTGATCCGCCTGAGCCGCCGCCACCCGCGCCTCGGCCGCCGCGATCTCCGCATCCGTCGCCCCGGCTTCGAGTTGATCCCGCTGGGCGACGGCCTGGGAAAGCGTGGCCCGGGCCGCTTCGATCTGCGCCTCGGCCACAGCGACCTCCTCGGGACGTGGCCCGGCCTGCAGAAGCGCCAGTTGAGCCCGGGCGGCCTCCAGCGCTGCCTCCGCTTGTTGGACCGCCAGTTGCGCGTCGGTGGGGTCGAGCCGTACCAGCGGGTCGCCAGCCGCCACCTCATCCCCCGGCTCTACCAACACTTCCGTCACCGTGCCGCCGCTCTGGGCGCTGAGCGTGGCCCAGGTCGCCGGCACCACCTCTCCGCTGACGGAGACCACCGGCGCGAATTCCATCTCTAGCTCCGGCGTCGGTCTCTCCTCCGCTCCCCCCCCGCAGCCGGAGAGCACCACGGCCAATACTACCAACCCTGCAGCAATAGTCCTCTTCATCGCATCACCTCCAGTTGTTTTTTGCTCATAGATCTCAGGTATGGTATAATAACATAGAAACGCTCAAGTATCAGGCTGGAAAAGGCAGTGTCGTGTAGGTGTCGGAGGAAGACAGAATGAACATGGTGAGAACGATCCCTATCCCCAATAGTACCATAGATGTGCTGTTCAGTTTGCTTGACACCCGTCCTCCCCGCTTGGTGGAAGACGAGGAAGTAAAGGGCTTCCTCATCTCCCCTGCCCAGTACAACGCCTTGATCGAACTGCTGGAAGACATCGAAGACCTTCGTGACGCTGCCATTGCCGAGAGCGAGTACGCAGCAGGACACGGCCGTCCTTTCAACGAGTATGACACCGAGCGGAAAGCCAGGGGTGTAGTGGCAGGTGTACAAGGTTGAAATCGCTAGCAGACGAGTCGAAAAGCAACTCGACCGGGTGCACAATGACTACTATCCGCGAGTAGCAGCAGCCATTGATGCCCGGGCACACAACCCCAAGCCAGTAGGAGTCCGAAAACTGGGGGGGCAAAGTGCACCGCATTCGTGTCGGTCCGTATCGGATCATCTACAGCATCCACGATAAAGAGCAAGTCGTTGTCATTGACAAAGTAGACCGGCGTAGGGAACGCACCTACAAAGGGTAATGGGCCGGTGTCCGGCCGCCTACTCATACCGCAACGCCTCCTCGGGTCGCATGCGCGTCGCCCGCCAGGCCGGATACAGCCCGCCCAACGCCCCGGCCACCAGCGCGATCACGATGGCCTGGATGAACAAGTCGGGCTTGTAGCTGACCGTCAGCATACCCTTCACCAGCGGTACCTGCATCATCCCCCAGGCCAATCCCATCCCCAGCAGAATGCCGCAGACGCCACCCACCAGGCCCAGTACCAATGATTCCTGCAAGATCATTCCCAACACCTGACAGCGACGCCAGCCCAGCGCCCGCAGCACACCGATCTCGCGCGTCCGCTCCAGCACACTCATCAACATCGTGTTCAGCATGCCCACCGCGCCGATGAAGACCGCCAGGAACGAAATCTGTCTCACCATTGTATCGCTCGTCTTCATATCGGGCATCATCTCGACGAACTCGGAGGAGATGGAGCATTGGATCTCGGGGAACTGGGCGTTCAAATAGTCCCGCATCCTTTCGGCTTGTTCGGTCGAGGCAGCGCGCAGTTTGATGGCGTACCAGGTCACCTGGTGAGGTTTTCCGGCCAGGGCCTGAGCCTCGCGCAGGCTGATGACCACGCTGGCATCTTCGTAGCCGATGCCGGTCTCGAAAATGCCGACCACGCGAAAGTTGCTTTCCAGGATACGCAGCGTGTCGCCCACCTCCAAATCCATCGTCTCCGCCGCCTTGCGCCCGACGATGACCTGGTGATTGGCCGTCAGCGGCGCGCCCTCGACGATGTGAAAGTGCTGGATGGCAAACTCGCGGGGATGGTAGCCAAAGACGATCAATAACGGGTTCTCCTCGGTGCTGGAGACGGTGATGATCACGCCGGAGACCGCCTTCACCTGGGGCAGGGCGGCGATGCGCGCCCCCACCCGCTGGTCTACGGCGCTGTAACTGGTGTCCGAAACGTCCGCTTCAATGGCCAACAGATCGGTCTGGGCGCTGGTCATCATTTCTGTAAGCACATCGGTCATGCCCCCCATGATTCCTCCCAGGGCGACGATGGCGGCGATACTGACGCCGATCCCCAGCAGGGTCAGCGTCGTGCGCGTCCTCCGGCGCCAGAGATTGCGCGCCGTCATGCCGGGCAGCAGGCGGGGGACGTGCGCGCCTTTGCCTCCTTCGTAATGCAGCGCTTCCAGCGGCAGCAGCCGGCTCGCCCGCCAGGCGGGGTAGGCCCCACCCACCAGCCCCATCACGGCCACCGTGACGATGGCACGGATGAAAAGCTCGGGGGAGAACTGCACTCCCAGTACTCCGAAGAAGGGGATAGACCCACGCAGCAGGTAGACCGCCGCCACCCCCAGGACGAAGCCTAGCAGTCCTCCCAGGAAGGAGAGGGCCAGCGATTCGCCCAGGATGAGACGCAACACCCGGCCCCGCCGCCAGCCCAACGCCCGCAGCAGGCCGATCTCCCGCGTGCGCTCAAAGACCGACATCCACAGGGTGTTGGTCATAATGATGCCGCCGATGATGATCGCCAGTCCGGCCACGCCCCAGGCAAACCCCTCCATCATCTCGATCATCATCTGCCGGTTGGCGAAATCGGAGGTGGTGGAGAGGAGCAGGTTGGATAAGTGGCGCTCCACCCGCGCCCGCAGGCGGGGTTCGTCGGCGGAATCGCGCAGCCGGATGTAGAACATTGAGGCCCGGTGGGGCTGCAAGAGGAGGTTCTGCGCTTCCCGCAGCGGGATGACCGCCCCGCCTTCCTCAAAGGCGTCCCCCGTCTCGTAGATGCCGACGATGCGAAAAGCGCCGCCGGTGACTTGGAGCGTGTCTCCCACGCTCTTGTCCATACTCTGCGCCGCGCTCTGCCCCAGGATGAGCGGCTTGCCGCGCACCCGGCGCGCGTCCGCCAACCCCTGTCCCTCGACGATGCGAAAGTGAGCAATGGCGAACCCCTGGGGGTCGTAGCCAAAGATGAAGAAATAGGGCGCGTCCTCGGCCTGGACGTTGCCCATCAGCATACCGTCCATCGCGGCCACCTCCGGCCAGGCGAGCACCTGCGCGGCGACGCTCTCCTCGACGCCGCCCAGCGTGATGTCCATCGCGTTTTTGGGAGAGAGCACCAGGTCAGCCTGGCTGCCCTCGGTCACGGCGCTGTAGCCGGCGCGCATCCCCTCGGCCATCGCCCCCAGTGCGACGATGGCCGCCACGCCGATGGAGATGCCCAGCATGGTGAGAATGGTGCGCCCTTTGCGGCGGAAGAGATTCTTAAAGATCATCTACTCATACCTCAGTGCCTCCACGGGCCGCATGCGCGTTGCGCGCCAGGCTGGGTAAAGCCCGCCGACGATCCCGGCCACTGCCGCCACCACAATCGCCTGCACGAACAACTGAGACGTATAGATCGGCTCCATCGCCCCTCCCCATATCCCCGCTAAACCGACCAATCCACCCAACCCCAACCCCAGGGGAATACCGCAAACACCGCCTACTATTCCCAACACCAGCGATTCTTGCAGAATCATTCCCAACACTTTCCGCCGCCGCCAACCCAGGCTGCGCAGCACGCCGATCTCGCGCGTCCGTTCCAGCACGCTCATCAACATCGTGTTCAGCATTCCCACCGCGCCGATGAACACCGCGAGGAGCGAAAGCTGATCGGCCATTGCCTGCATGACGCGGAAATCGCTCGTACTCTCACCGAGCTCGGAGGAGAGAGAAAAATCAATGTCCGGGAAAGCCGCCTTCAATTCTTTCCTCACCGTCTCGACCTGTTCGGGGTCACGCAGACTGATGAGGTAGAACTGCACCTGGCGCGGCTTACCGGTGACGGATTGCGCCTCTCGCAGACCGATGACCACACCGGCATCTTCAAAGGCGATGCCTGTCTCGTAGATGCCGACCACGCGAAAGTTGCTTTCTAGCATGCGGAGCGTGTCGCCCACCCCCAACCCCAACTGTTCCGCCGCCATCCGGCCGACGATGACCTGGTGGCGGCCCGTCAACGGCTCTCCCTCGATAATGCGATAGCGACGAATGGCAAATTCGCGCGGATGGTAACCGTATACGATCAGCATGGGCATCTTGTCGGTAACGGCGCCAGTCCAGAACATGCCGGAGACCGCATACACTTCGGGCCGAGCGGCGATGCGCGCCCCCACCCGCTCGTCAATGGCGCTAAAGTCCATGTCAATATCCGCCTCGGCGGCGAACAGGTGAGTCTGGCCGCCTATCATCATCCCGGTGAACGCGCCCAGCATCCCCTGAGCGATCCCGCCCAGGGCAACGACAGCGGCGATGCTCACGCCGATACTCAATAGAGTCAACGCCGTACGTGTCCGTTTCCGCCAGAGATTGCGCATCATCCCAGGTAGAAAACGAGGCACGTGCGCCTTGCCGCCGCCCTCGTAATTCAGCGCCTCGATGGGCAGTAGGCGGCTGGCCCACCAGGCCGGGTACGCTCCGCCCGCTATCCCCAACACAATCACGGTGACCAATGCCCGCACGAAGAGATCGGGCGTGAACTGGCTCCCAAATATGCCAAGCACAGAACCGGATTGGCTGATAGCGACGACAGCCAGCACGCCCAGAATGACACCCGTCAGCCCGCCTAGCAGGGCAAGGACGATCGCCTCGCCGAGGATCAGGCCCAGCACCCGTCGCCGATGCCAGCCCAGGCTGCGCAGCACGCCGATCTCACGTGTCCGCTCAAGGACCGACATAAAGAGCGTATTGGTCATGGTGATCCCGCCGATGACGACCGCCAGCCCCGCAATCGCTATCCCTATTGCATCCAACATCTCGAGCAACTGCTCCTCGCCGGCGAACCCCGACGTCGTAGAAATCGTCAAGTCGGGGAGACGCCGCTCTATCCGCGCCTTCACGTTGTCAACCTCATCAGGGTTGCTCAGCTTGATGTAGAGCATCGAGACCTGGCGCGGCCGCAGTGTCATCGCCTGAGCTTCCCGAAGCGGGACGACAGCCGCGGCATCTTCAAACCCGGTCCCTGTCTCGTAGATACCGACGACGCGAAAGGCGCTACCGGTGACACGAAGCGTATCGCCCACCTGCAAATCCATACTCTGCGCTGCTCGCTTACCCAGGATGATGGATTTGCCGCGCACGCCGCGCGCGTCCGCCAGCGATTGTCCTTCGATGATGCGGAAATGCTCGATAGCAAAGCCCTCAGGATCGTAGCCAAAGAGTATGAGATAGGATTCATTGTTAATCAGGGCATTGGAATAAAGCATGCCGTCCACAGCGGCCACTCCTGGGAGAACGCGCACATCCTCGGCCACGCTCTCGTCCACACTGCTCATCAGAGAAGTCAGCGACTCAGATTGGCTAAGCACCAGGTCGGCCTGGCTGCTCTGGGACATCGCGGAGAAGCCAACCTTTAGCCCCTTAGCCACTGCCCCCAAGGCGACGATGGCCGCCACGCCGATGGAGATGCCCACCAGCGTCAGGATGGTGCGTCCCTTGCGACGGAAGAGGTTCTTGAGAATCATTTGTCTAATCCGATCCGTGGATAAAGCGCGGCAGCAACCGTCCAGTGCGGCGCATATAGGCGCGGTAGGCATCGCCAAATTGCTCGATCATCATGGCCTCTTCCTTATCAAGCCGCCGGTAGAGCATAAAGATAGAGGCCACAACTAGCGGCGCGATCAGCCAGGTGGCCGATATGGGTAAAAGTCCGACAAAGAAGGCAAAGAGCGCCGTGTACATAGGATGCGTGACCCAGCGATAAGGTCCGCTGGTGACGAGCGCATGTTCCTCTCGCAGTTGCAGACTGCTCCCACCCGCTCGTCGTATCTTCCAGCCATAGTACCCCCTGACGGCCATGAGCAGGAAGAACTCGATGAAGAAAATGACTCTGAGGATTCGCTCGCTATTCATACTCCCCACCTCAAATAGACTCCCCCGCCAGCTACTTCCTCCCGACGAATACGGCGTACCCCAGATACTCAAAGACATTCCTGGGCAAACGCCGCTGCTGCTTCATATACGCCCGAAAGTCCGGTCTTTTGATGTACAGCAACAACGTCCGCCAAAACATCCTGAACATATCGCCAAAGCTATATCGTTTGACCTGGCTGGCCTCGCGTCGTGGGTTGACCTTGTAAGGCCGGACGACGATGTCTCGCAATTCAGCCCGCTGCAACAGCAGTTCCCACGCTTCAGCCATCTGGATACCCGGTTTGATGTCCCACGTCCTCTTCACGTGTTCGATGATCTGGGCTGGCGGCGGCTTCAGCCACATCTCTTCGTTGAACCCCACGTATCCTCCCGGCTTGACCACGCGCGCCAATTCGTTCACCACTCGCTGCTTGTCCTTGATGAACGTGACGACCGACTCACAGAGAACGGCGTCGAACGTCGCGTCATCGAACGGCAGGTCTTGTGCATCGGCTACCCTGAACTCGACAAGGCCCGTTACCCCCAGCTTCTGCGCCCGCTCGTTCGAGAGGGCGACCATCGCCTCGCGAAGGTCAACGCCGAGCACGCGGCAACCACAAGTCTTTGCCAGGTAGCAGGTCGTCGCGCCAACACCGCAGCCGACGTCCAAAACATATGTCCCCTCGTCTATGTGGCACAAGTCAACAAGTTCCTTTGTGGTCTCGAGCCCACCCATATGTTTTGTGGTGCCAATATACGCTTGCAGTTCAAAGTAGGAAAGCTCCAGGTCGGAGACCCCTTGTGTCAACTGCTCTTTGTTCCCCATCTCCACCTCACCACACGCCCGGCAGCAGGCGATAGCGCACGCGCTGCGCGTATTCCACATATCCGGGCAGTTCCTCGTGCAACGTCCGATCCTCCAGGGCAGTGCGAACCACGAACACAAGCCCGACCAGCACGGCGGGAAGGAGCGCCCGCCAGGAGCCCAGGGCCAGCGCTGTACACAGCCAGGAGACCATACTCCCCATATAACTCGGATGGCGCACGAAGCGATAGGGACCATCCGTGACCACGTACTGTCCTCGATCTTCCTGAATCCGCACAACCCGCGAGTAAAAGTTGTTCACGGCTATGGCCCAGATATCGAACGCGAACGAGATCACGAACACCGCCAAGCCAACGACCTGCAACCAGAGCGGCACAGTGTCGGACCAGTGAAAGCGTCCCACGTCCAAGCCCGCCACCACAAGTATCGCCATCGCAACCACAATGTAGATCGAGAGCAAAACCCGATCCCACGTCTTTGCACCCTCGCCTGGCCTCTGTCGCTCCTCCAGCAAATCGAGGTTGCTCCTGAAGACGATGAGCGTCAGCGCCAGGTGAGACCCGGAGTGAGCGACAACGAAGGCCCAGAATATGGGCAAGTCGCAGCGTCCTGCCGCCCCAAACAGCACTGCGCTGACCAAGATCGTCAAGACAATCCACCGACCATAGACACGAAGGAATGGCATTTTCACTTTCATCCTCCAAATGTCACTTCCTTCCGACGTATACACCATAATAGAGCTCTACACAAAGTACGCAGCATTCCCCCCACAACCATACCGCCGAAGTATTCCTCTGGCTTCGTTTTGGGTGTTGATTTCGTAGGTTCTCACGACGATTTCTCTCAACCCGGCACTCTCCAACAGTTCCACCCATTCATCAGAAGTCAGAGGTTCCACGTTAGCGCCTACATCCTGGGATGCCCATGCGACCACTTCCGGTGGAGGTGGAACCTTTAGCCAGGTTGACTCATTAAACCCGACGTATCCCCCTGGCTTTGTCACCCGCACATACTCGTTGACCGCTCTCTGTTTGTCTTCTGGAAAGGCGGTTGCGGACTCGGTGATGACTGCATCGAAAAGGTTATCCTCGAAAGGAAGGTCTTGCGCATCTGCTACCTTGAATTCAACCCCATCCGCTACCCCCTCCCTCTTCGCTCTTTCCTTGGACCTCTCGACCATCCCTTCAGAAATGTCCACACCAACCACTCTACAGCCATACCTTATTGCGATGAAGCAGGGCGTTACCCCAACGCCACAACCAACATCCAGGACGTATTTGCCTTCGCCTATGTGGCACAACTCAATAAGCTCTTCTGCGGCCGCGACGCCTCCCAGATGTTTTGTGAGGCCCACCTCGGCCGCAAAATCGAAGAAAGTCTGTTCCTTCTCCATTTTGTCCTCCATTTGCGGGGTAGACACACTACCCAGGTTTCTGCCCAACGATCAAGGTGTAGCCCATGTATTGCTTGCTGCGCTTTGTGATTTTATCGAGAGCCTTTCGCAATTCAAACTGCCAGACTGCGGAAGTCTCGAAGGTGCTCCGCCTGGTGGCTTTTGACGCCACATGGGACTGATTCTGCTTTCGAAATGCCAGACGGC
>JBHIET010000032.1:0-34286 GCA_046760785.1 Anaerolineae bacterium
GCCGCTTCGCGGCACTCAGGACGACTGGCCTGATTTAGCTGCTAGCGGAGTGCGGAAACTAGGCTAAGGTGTGCTGAGGGCGACGGCAAGGAGTGTCGCCACCAGCGCCACCAGCACACCGATCACGACAAAGGCGACCACCGTCCGCTCAACCCGGTGCCCAAAGCGGCCCGTAGCCCACAGGAAAAGCCCCACGGCTAACGCTGTACCGCTCAACACGCCCACCGTGTAGGTGAAGGCCGTCGCCATCAGGGCCGGCAAATCCACTCGCACGATCAGACGGTGGAAGAGCGCCTCTGAGAACCGGCTCCCCAGAAAGGCATGCCCGGTGCCGACCAGCAGCCCAATCAGGATCAGCGCGCCGCCCTGGAGCTTCCCCCGTCCCCGCTCCAGCCACATCGTGATGGCCCCCAGCACGAGCAAAGCCAGCGCAAACGTGAGCACGACGATGGAGATAAACTTGACTATAGACTCGATCACTTACTGCCTGCCAGCCGATCTCTAATCGTACCTTCTCAATGATTTGGGCTAGGGGCAGGCCTTGCGCCCTTCGGGCTGAGCCTCGGGAAGAAGCCTGCCCGCCAGGGCGACTGCAAAGGTTCACCCCCTACATTTTGAGAAGGTGCCTCTAATCTCTGGCCTCCGGCCTCAGAAAAGCCTGAGCTGTTCCGCTTCTGCGGGAAGCGGGGACTCGGCGATCTGCGCTGCCTGCTCGATCAGCTCAGGAATGCGGCGCATATCCTCCTCGATCATGCGACGCAGGCTGGGCTGGTGCAACGCCGCCGCCGGGTGATACATCGGATAGTAGATGATGCCGCCGATCTTGCGCGGCTGACCGTGAATGCGGGAGATGCGCGCTTTCGGAAAGGCCCGCGCCATCGAGAAGCGCCCCAGCGTCACCACCAACTTGGGCTGGATCAGTTCGATCTGCCGGTCGAGGAACGGCTTGCAGGCCTCGATCTCTTCGGGCAGCGGGTCGCGATTGCCCGGCGGGCGGCACTTGATGACGTTGGCGATGAAGACCTCCTTGCGCGTCAGGCCGATGCTTCCCAGCAATTCCTCGAGGAACTTGCCTGCCGCTCCCACAAACGGGCGTCCCTGCTGATCCTCGTGGAAGCCCGGCGCTTCACCGATGAACATGATTTCAGCACTCTCTGGTCCCTCACCGGGCACCGCCTTGGTTCGCCCCCGGTGCAACAGACACTTCGTACACCTGGCAACTTCTGTTGCCAGTGCCTCCAACTCCGACACGCTCTCCCTCCTGTGCTATTCTGAAGAAACCGTTACGAAACGACCTACTTCTGAGGTGCGCCACACTCCGGGCAGAACTTCGCCTCGGCCGGGATTTTGTTCCCACACTCCGGGCAAAACTTTTCTGCTGCCAGTGGAGCACCACACTGGGCGCAGAATTTGCCGCCGCTGACCGGGGCACCGCACTTGGGGCAAACCGCCTTGATCACCTCGTCGAATGCCCCTGCCGTGACCTGCTCACTCGCTGCCGCGTGTGCCACCTCCTGTGCTGCCTCGAGGGCTGCCTCGGCCTGCATCGCCGACATCTCCACCGCCAGGTCGGGAGCGCAGTCCTTGCACAGCCCTCGCATCTCGTTCCAGCACTGCTCCAAGCACACCCAGTTGCTGCAACGCGGACACTGACGAAAGTTTGGCCTGGCCTGTTCGACCGCCCGGGTAAACGCCTTGTCGTGTGCCTTTTCCCAAGCCGCAGAATGAATCCGGTCGCCCACGTCAGCCACCGTGCCGAACACACCACCCAGCAGACCGCTGGCCACGTCCAGGGCTTCGCTCGCTACGCCCGTTGCTGAGGCCACGAATGGGGTGCGGTAGCCCGTCCCACACCGGTCGCAGAGAAACTCGAACTGGAAGCCCCGCTCGGTGCTCTCGTCATTGTAGTTGCGCACAAATTTGATTAGTCCCATCATTGCCTCCTCGACTTTTCTAGCAAGGGATTATAGCCTATCCCCACCGTTTTGTCCAACGCCTGTCTGCTGCTGGCGAAGGCGCGCCTCTAGCGCCTGGTGCAGCCTGGTTAATCGCGTCCGATAAGCATCCTGCTTCACCTCGATCTCCATCAGCCACGCATCCTCGCCGTCCCGGTAATAGCCTGAGTGGACGCCCTTGAATCGGAAGCCGTACTTGCGATACAGTCGCTGGGCCACCCGGTTGGGAGCGCGCACTTCCAACGACACCATACTGACCTCCAGTTCCAACGCCTTCTCCATCGCCGTCAGCAGCAACAGTTCTCCCAGACCTCTCCCGCGCCAATCGGGATGGACAGCGATGGTAGTGATATGTGCCTCGTTGAGCTGAAGCCTGAAGCCCACGTACCCGATAACCCTGCTTTGTTTCGGTAGGCCCGCCACACCACGTACCCAGTGACGCCATCCTCGCCCAGAGGGCACAACCTCGCCCGTCGTCGGTTTCAACAAAACGTAATAAAAAGATCGCGTGTTATGACTCAGTTCATACAGATAAGATGACGCTGGCCAGGGCGTGGGAAAAGAAAGCCGTTCAATGGCGGCCACCGTCGGGACATCGCCTGGCTCCATCGGACGGATGGTGTAGGGTAGAGACTCATTTATCACGTGGGATACTGAAGATAAATTGGGATCAACGTGGCCGGATCGTCGGCCTCGCCCTGGTCCAATCGCCGCCAGGCCAACTCCGCCAGAAAACCGGCTCGCCGCAGCCTCGCCGCCGCCGGCAAGAGCACGGCCAGTTCACCGAGAGTGGCCAGGGTCTCGGCTCCCGCCGGGTCAATCTCGCCGCAGAAGAGGGTGGGGCAGGTCGTCTCTTCCGCCAAGGCTGACCAAGTCGTGAGGCGTGGCTCCTCGCGCGTGCGCCATTCCCCACTACGCCGCCAGCGGTAGATGGCGACACAGATACGCCCCCGTCCAGCCCGCAACACCGCACACAACGGCCGGCGATCCCGTCCCTGGGCCGCTGCGACCACGTCAAGCGTCGGCACACCGATCAATGGTAGCCCCCTCGCCAATGCCAGCCCTTTCGCCACAGCCATACCCACCCGCAACCCTGTGAAGGAGCCTGGCCCCCGCGTCACTGCCACCCCGCTGAGTTCCTCGACCCCAAGGCCCCATTGCTCCAACGCGGCCGCCAAGCGTGGCAACAACTCGACGGTATGTCTGCGTGGCGATTCCCATGTGTGCTCCACCCGCACCTGGAACCCATCGTGCAGTGCCAGGCTGGCATACGCGGTGGCGGTATCAATGGCGACCAACATTCCACCTACGCTCCGAAGGCCACCCGGCGGAATTCACGTAGCAGCGCGGCATGACGCTCCCCTTGCGCCGTGAAATGAAGGGCTCGCCGAGTCTGGCTGGCAAATTCCAGCCTGATCCATAGATGTTCGAATGGCACCAGAGGCCGTGCCCGCTCCGCCCATTCAATGACGCAGACCCCGTGCGCGTCCCCCAGAAATTCATCCACCCCCAGGCCCGGCACCTCGTCCACGCTAGAGATGCGGTAGAGGTCCACGTGATAGAGTCTCACGGCATCAACAGTATCATTCGGGCGCGCGTACTCGCGGACCAGGACGAAAGTGGGACTGGTGAGCGTTTGGCCCACTCCCCAGCCCCGCCCTATACCCTGAGCAAGGCAGGTTTTGCCTGAGCCCAGCGGCCCTTCCAGGCAGATCACGTCCCCGCCCTGCAGCAGTGCACCCAGGCGTGCACCCAGTCGCTGCGTCTGATCGGGGCTGCGACTCACAAATTCCAACGTGTGCCCATCAAGAATCGGGGCCATCGAGAAGCTCCTGGTAAGGCCCGGTCAACTCTGGAGCGATTATACAACCGTTATCTGGGCTCGACAAGTGGCTAGCGCAAAGCGGGGAAGAGCGATAGTAGAATAGAAGCTATCGTCAGTCGGGGGAGAAGAAGTAACCGCGTCCACGCACTGTGCAGATCAGATGGGGTTTGCGAGGATTGGCTTCAATCTTGCGGCGCAGACGGTAAATATAGAGACGCACTTGATTTTGGGCTTCGTGTTCGTCCAAGTCACAGCCCACCGCGGCGCGAGCCAACTCGCTGCAAGAGAACACCTGGTTGGCATTCTCCATCAGGATAGCCAGAATGGCTGCTTCGCCTTCCGACAGCTCAACCGTGCGAGACGGATCACCCTGCACCACAGCCAGCCGCTTTTGACGATCCAGCGTTATGAGGTCAACGGTCAGGAAACGCTCCAGGGACATCGGTGGGGGAAATGAGGGTGTCGCTGGGCTTTCCTCCTCGCCCAGCGCACCCAGCGTCTCGCCTATCAGATCCAGCAAACGCTGGCTGCGCAACTGTCCGGTGCGCTCCTGCAAAGCCCGGGCGATCGTGGTGGTGAGGTCTTCTACGTCGAATGGCTTGAGTATATAGTCTGCAGCATCTGATTTCACAGCAGCGATGGCACTCTCCACCGAGGCATGGGCTGTCAGCACGACGATAGACAGGTCAGGGTACATCCGTCGAGCGCGATGCATCACCTCGACCCCGCTCATTCCCGGCATGCGTATATCCAGCACCATCAAGTCGTAGGGCGCATTTTCCAACAACTCCAGCGCCTCGTGACCGGAAGCCGCTTCTTCAACGTGATACCCCATCGCGCTGAGAAGATCCCGTAAGCCGGCACGCAAGCTGGGTTCATCGTCTACGATCAGTAGTCTTGCTTCTTGATCAGCCTCTGAGGATAGCGGAACTTCTGCCATATCGCCTCTGGCCTCATCGCTCGCAATCAGAATATGATGGTTGGCTATTACGCAGGCCGTGACCGGCATAAGATTGAGCAACCATATTATACCATGACATCAATAATATCATCAACCAACATCCTTGTGGATTGAGAAATGGTTAGGGTTTCGTTATAGATCGTGAGCGCAGATGTATGAACAAGCCAATCTCTAGGCAAAGGAATATGCAGGTTGTAAGAGATTGTAACAGGGGCTGTAACACTTTCGTAACGCACTGACTGACAATCCGTGCTATGATGACGATTGGAGTTCCATTTGGGCGATCTGCCAGTAAAACGTGTGTTTAAGGAGGAGGAATAACAATGAAGGTACGGATTTGTAGCACAAGCCTGATCGTAGTTGCCATTCTCATGGCCCTGGTACCCCCTTTTGCGAGGGCACAATCTCCCGAGACCGAGACCTCGATAACCGTGACCGACGTTGTATCTGGAGCTCCCCTCGTCGGCAAAAACTTCACCACCGACCTCCAGGTCTCGATCACCAACGTTGTCACCTCTACTGTTGGAGTGCTGGGCGTCGAAATCTGGGTGAGCTTTGACCCAACCGTCGTAAGCGTGTACGACTTTGACGGCAACGCGGGCAACGGCACCCAGGTTGAGGTCAAGAACGGCTTTTTTGACGGCAACCTGGTGATAGTAGCCAACGAGGTCTTCACCGACACGCCTACCATTCCCCATCCCACAGAGTGCGACGCGCAGGCGTGCATCCACATGGCCGCCAGCCACACCGGTGGGAGCGGGCCAATGACCAACACGACAGGGACGGTGGCCACCATCACCTGGGTCGGCCTGGCGGAAGGCTCGCCCGCCATCGGTATTCCGGTAGTGGAGACCGGCATCCCACCCGGCTCTGTCCTCTCCGATGAATATGGTGAGGCCATTCCTATTGACAGCACCTCTGTGCCTGATATCACCGTGACGTACCCTGGCACGATTGAGGGCACCGTGCAACGACAGGGAACGCGTACCGACAACGCAGGCGTGGAGATCGTTGCCCAGGCGACAGGTGGGGTTCTGACCACGACCACGACAACCACAAACGGCAGTTTCAGCATGGAGCTTCCGCTGGGCGGCACCTACGCCGTGAACGCCAGTTACCCCGGCTATCTCCACGCGCAAAAAGACTCGGTCTACGTCGTGGGTACTACCGTGGACATCGGCACGACGAAGCTGGTGGCAGGCGACGTCAACGCCGACAACTGCATCAACATCCTTGACATCGTGTCTATCATCGGCAAGTTCGGCCAGACAGGACTGCCTATCAGCGACCCCCAAGATATCAACGACGATGGGACGATCAACATCTTCGACCTGACTGTGGCGGCTGGTAATTTCGGGCGCTGCGGCCCGACGGCTTGGGCACCGTAACCTGCTCGCGCGCGACACCCTGAACCAGGCCATCGTGGCGGGTCATCAGGGAATTCAGGCTGTCAGGACATCCTGCCTGCGCCTGCCGGAACGGGGTGGCCTCGGAGTCGGTGCCCGGGCCACCCCTTCGTGAGTTGAGACCTAGTAGACGTTCAAAAATAACTCCGCACTTTTACAACCGACTCACGGCGGTGCACGACGTGGCTTGATGACGTAGTTCCAGTTCGGGCATACTCTGCGCTGTTCCAGATTCAGCGCCGCCATTTCCTCATCCGAGACTTTGATCCCTTTGTAGTGCAACTCCTTGTCCGGATGATCTCCTGATTGTCGGCAGTTCGGACATTCGCACTGGTGTATCGCTCGTTGGGGCATGCTCCTTATCCCTCCACATCATAATATGCAAGGATATTATACATCAAAAATGCGGACTTATTTTTGAACAGCTACATACATAGGGCATCTCCTAAGCCTAGATTTCGCACTCCGCTAGCAGCTAAATCAGGCCAGTCGTCCTGAGTGCCGCGAAGCGGCGTATCGAAGCCTGTCCTGAGCTGGCCGAAGGGGGCGACGGGCCGCTAAATCGCCCCTTCGATACGACCTTCGGCCTACCCTTCGTCTACGCTCAGGACGTAGCTCAGGATGCGATTCAGCTATGATCTGTACAATCACTGTTACGATTTCCAGGGGTGCGAAAAACGGGCTAAGTTGAGATGCCCCATTTTGCGCCAGATGCGCTAACATTCGGAGGAGAAATCCTGGGGTTGATTCCCTGCCCTTGTTGTGCCCCGAAAATCCACCAATGCAGCGGCTTGCAAGTTCCAGGGGCATGCGTATAATCTACACAGCAGAGATCACCGGAGAGATTGCAGATGCCCAATTCTGCCCAGGTGGCCGAACTGCTGCGGGCAGGGATCGCCGCCGCCAAGGATGGACGGACGCAGGAAGCGCACCAGGCGCTGCTGCAGGTCACCGAGCTGGACGAGCGCAACGAGCAGGCCTGGCTGTGGTTAAGCGGGGTCGTCGAGTCACTCGAAGATCGGCGCATCTGCCTGGAGAACGTGCTGGCGATCAACCCGGATAACCCCTATGCTCAGGCTGGCCTGCATTGGCTTAACCAACAGGCACCCCCGGCCCCTGCCGCGCAAGACCACTGTCCCCGCTGTCACTCACCGGTTCCCGAATCTGGTTCGGCGTGTCCCCATTGCGGGCAGGTCCTCATCGTCGCCTGCCCTGCTTGTGGGCAGTACCTTGACGTAGTGGAGATTTCGTGTCCTGAGTGCGGACAGTTGCTGGGGGATTTTCGGAACGGGGCGCGCTATCACCTCGCGCTGGCGAGAGCGTACAAGGAGCGACAGCAATACCGGCGGGCAGAAGAGGCCATCGGCTATGCAGAAGCAGAGGCTCCCGATGATCTGCAAGTCCTGCTGAGCGCAGCGGCACTGCACGAGGAGATGGGACACACCGATATGGCTATCGCCATCTACGAGTCGGCCGTTGAGCATCACCCCGAAAATGCAGCTCCCTACGCTCGGTTGGGGGCGATCCACCGCCGTCGTGCCATGCCCACCGAGGCGCGCACGATGTACGAACTGGCGGCGGAGCGGGCCGGCGACGACCCGGCGATTCTCTTCGAGCTGACGCAATTGTACGTCGAAGAAGATGGCATGACGCAACAGGCCCTCCAACTGCTGGAACGAGTCGTCAATCTGGATCAGGAACACGCGCAAGCCCACCTGCTCCTGGGCGACGTGTACCTCGAACAGGGGCAGGTGCAAAAGGCGATCGAGCAGTACGAATGGGCCTGCGAACTGACCACGCCCGATGCGCTGCTCGGCCAGGAGGCGCGTCGCAAGCTGGTCAAGCTGCGCCCTCCTCTGCCCAGGCAGGCCCAGGGGTGGGGGACGACGTTGCGCCTGATGACCGGACTGATGGTGATCCCGGCGCTGGCGGCGCTGGTCAACGCCAGGCTCGTGCCATGGGAGATCGGCCTGGCGGCATGGGGCGCGCTGGTAGCGGCGACCGGGGGCGCTTACCTGTGGGTTTGTGCGAGCGACGTGCCCCGCAACCCCGCGATGTGCGCCGTCCTCGGGCAGAAAGGCGTGAAGGGGCTGAGGAAGCAGGCCCTGGTAGGCTTGCCGGGCGTGTTGCTGTGGACCGGGGCGCTGGGATTGATCTTGCTGAACGTATGAGGGAGATAGGGCAATCGCATTTTCTTTACGACGCTCTCCGCCCACGTCCGTTCGGCTGAGGGCTTCGACCGAGCTCAGCCGAGGGCCTCACGACGAAGCCTCGGGGGCGGCACAGGCAGAAAGTCCCGTCATAGGATACTGCGTTCACGCTATGAGACGCCTCCGGGACGGAGGCTTTGAGCACAAGAAAAGAATGCGATTGCCCTGGTGAGGGAGACAGATGGCCTTGATGATCCTGTTCCTGATGCTCAACTACCTGCTTTCGCTCGTCTTCCTGCTCCCGATTAAGGATGGTAGGCCGTACCAAAGTTTCCCCTTTATGACGGTGGGGCTTGTGCTGCTCAACACGGTCGTGCACGTATGCGTCTACTACTTGCTGCCGCAGTGGATTGGCGAAGACGCCTTGACGAATCTGCTGTTCCAGATGATGCTCGTGCCGGACGACATTCTCAAGGGCGAGGGGCTGGGAGCACTGAGCATGATCACGGCCGCGTTCTTGCACGCTAACTGGTCACACCTGATAGGAAATATGCTCTTTTTATTTTTCTTCGGGCGGAAGCTGGAGGACGTGCTAGGGCCGGCCAAGTTCGGGCTTTTCTACTTGGCGTGTGTATTTGTATCGGGCACAGGCAGCGTTTTGGGACGGGCCGCGCTGCCTCTGACCAAAGGGGTGATACCGGGCCTGGGGGCGAGTGGGGCGGTTATGGGCGTCGTGGCGGCCTACCTGTTCCTGTACCACGACCAGCGCATCCGCACGCTGGTGATGCTCGCCATCATCCCCATCCCTTTCACGTTGCGCATGCCGGCCTGGGTGTTTATTCTCTACACCGTGACCCGCGACATCCTCAGCGGATGGCTGGAACAGCAGTTTCAGGCACAAGGATACCTGTACAGCCTTGTGGACTCGTTCGCTCACCTGGGCGGGGTAATGGCCGGATTGGGCTGCCTCTATTTCTTTTTGCCCTCCGAGATGCTGTACTATCGCCACCGAGGTGAAAGAGTCCAGTAGTCAGTCGAATTTAAGGAGATCAAATCAGATGAAAGACTATCGCATTCACGAGCACCCCATCCTCCCGATCGAGGAACGATTGGGGTTCGAGTTCACCTGGCAAGGTCAGGAGATAGAGGCCCGCGAAGGGGAGACGATCGCTGCGGCTCTCTTCGCCAACGGGGTGCGCATCTTCGGCCATCACCATAAGGACGGCGCACCCCAGGGCATCTTCTGTGCCAACGGCCAGTGCGCCCAGTGCCTCGTGATTGCCGACGGCCTTACGGTCAAGGCCTGCATGACGCCCGTGCAGCCGGGGATGCATGTCTCACCACTGGATGGGAAACCTGCCCTGCCCGACGTGCATACCGTGCCCGCGATGCAGCCAGTCGAGACCATTGAGGTGGAATGTCTGATCATCGGTGGTGGGCCAGCGGGGCTTTCGGCCGCCATCGAGCTGGGCCAGGCCGGCGTGCGCACGCTCATCGTGGACGACAAGCACCGGCTGGGCGGTAAACTAGTCCTCCAGACCCACAAGTTCTTCGGCTCGATTGACACCTGCTACGCCGGAACCCGGGGCACCGACATCGCCACGAAACTGGAACATGAGGTGCGCCAGTTCGAGAACGTCCAGGTGTGGCTCAACACGACCGCTCTGTCCGTCTTCTCCGACCGGAGGGCGGGAGTCCTGCGGGAGGGACACTACATCGTTGTCCAGCCCCACGTCCTGCTGGTGGCTACCGGCGCGCGAGAGAAGTCGCTGGCCTTCAAGGGCAACACGCTGCCGGGGGTCTACGGCGCGGGCGCCTTCCAGACGTTGGCCAATCGCGATTTGGTGCGGCCCACGGAGCGGTTGTTCATCGTGGGCGGGGGGAACGTAGGCCTGATCGCAGGCTACCACGCCCTCCAGGCCGGCATCCGGGTCGTCGGCCTGTGCGAGGCGCTGCCGGAGTGCTCCGGCTACAAGGTGCACAAAGACAAGCTGGCCCGTATGGGGGTCCCCATTTACGTCTCCCACACCGTCCTCAGCGCCAATGGGGAGCAGGAGGTGGAGTCGGTGACCATCGCCCAGATTGACGAGACCTGGCGGCCCATCTCAGGCACGGAAAAGACCTTCGTCTGCGATACGGTACTGGTCGCGGTCGGGCTGGACCCAGTGGACGAGTTTGTCCACAAAGCACGGGAGTTCGGCCTGCCGGTCTACGTGGCAGGGGACGCGGAGGAGATCGCCGAGGCGTCGGCGGCGATGTTCACCGGCCGCATCCGGGGGTTGGAGATCGCCAAGTTCCTGGGGCGGGACGTGGGCGAGGTGCCGCCGGAGTGGCATCGCACCGCCGAGATTCTCAAGTCCCGTCCGGGCGCTGTCGTCACCGAGGACATCCCCGCAGTGGAGGAAGGGGTCTTTCCGGTGCTTCACTGCGCCCAGGAGATTCCCTGCAACCCCTGCACTTCGGTCTGCCCTCAAGGCTGCATCGTGATGGAGGGGGAGGACATCCGGGCGCTGCCGGAGTATGAGGGGGAGGGCTGTACAGGTTGCATGCAATGCGTCGCGGTCTGTCCCGGCCTGGCAATCACGCTGGTGGATTACCGTAAGGGGGCCGAGTATCCCATGGTGACGATCCCCTACGAGTTCCCGCCAGAAACGATCCACGAGGGAGACGTGGTGACAGTGCTGGATACGGAGGGGGCGGTGCTGGGCAATGTGGAAGTGGTTAAGGTGCGGGCGCCCAAGTTCGCCGACCGGGCGCTACTGGTGCAGGTGAAGGCTCCCCGTGAGATCGCCAAGACCATCGCAGGCATCCGTGTGCAGGAGCCGGCGGTGACGGAGCCGCTGGCGCGGTACGTGGAGTGGATGGCCAACGACGAGATCATCTGCCGCTGCGAGCGGGTGACGGCGGGGGAGATTCGCGCGCTCATCCGGGCCGGTGTCCGGGATATGAATCACATCAAGGGCGTGACGCGGGCCGGGATGGGGGCCTGCGGTGGCAAGACCTGCTCCAACCTGATCAAGCGGCTGTTCCGCGAGGAGGGGGTTCCGCTGGAGCAGGTGACCGAGAGCACCCGGCGACCACTGTTCGTCGAGGTGCCGTTGGGAGCCTTTGCCGGCATCGTCGCCGGGGAGGGGCTGGCGGAGGAGGCCCCGGTGGTTCACGCGACGGACGTGCACGAGGGAGGGATGTAGTGGCGACGATGACACTCGAAACCTGGCTTCCTGCATTATTGGGCTATCTGATCCCGGTGGGTTTGTTCCTCCTGGCCTGGGGAGGGATGGAGCCGCAGCGGGCACGCCGTGCGGCCACGGTGGGCGCGCTGGCGCTGGCGCTGGCGGCGCTGGGGTACTTTGCGGTGGGCTTCGCCTTCCATCTGGGCGGCGCACAGGTGGTCGCCGACCGACGAGAGTTGGACTATCCGGGCCTGGGCGGGCTGGACAGGCTCTACGAGCAAGCGGAGGGATGGGGCCTGATCGGCTTGAGTGGCTTTTTCCTGAGCGGCGAGGCCGCCACTCCTGAGGCGTTGGCGCTGTTCTTGAACTACCTACCATTGGTGGCAACCCCGGTGTTGCTGGTGGTGCTCAGCCTGAGCGGGCGGGCGCCCGGCTGGCAAGCCGTCCTGGGTGGGCTGGTGGTGGCGGCACTGCTCTTCCCCTTGGCGGCCTGCTGGGCCTGGGGTGGAGGCTGGCTGGTGAACATCGGACGGGTGATCGCGTCACCGCAAGACCCGCAGCATGGCTTTGTTGATTACGCCGGGAGCGGCGTGGTGTACCTGCTGGGCGGGCTGGCCGCGCTGGGTGCGCTGGTGGGGTTGGGGCAGCGCTTGCCACCCGGCGAGCCAGGGGAGCCTGCGGAAATGCCCCCGGCCCACTTCCCGCTGCTAGCGAACCTGGGCGCACTGCTGTTCGGCCTGGGCTGGCTGGGCTGGTCGCTGAGCGTGCCTTTCCACGCAGCCGGGGCGGAACTGAACCTGCCACGCATCGCGGTCAACGGGGTACTGGCCGGGGCGGGGGGGATCCTCGCCTCGCAACTCTACTGCTGGCTCGCGGTGGGCCACGCCGACGCGCTGATGTCGGCGCGGGGAGCGGTGGCCGGGTTCGTTGCCATCGCGGCGGGCGCGCCGTTCCTGCCGACGTGGGCAGCGCTGACAACCGGCGTGGTAGCCGGGCTGCTGCTGCCGCTGGGCGTCTACCTGGTGGAGCGGGTGCTGCGGCTGCCCAACGGGACGGCAGCCGTCCCATTGGGCAGCACGGCGGGGCTACTGGGGCTGCTGGTGGTGCCGCTCTTCGCCGACGGGCTGTGGGGGCAGGGGTGGAACGGCGTGGGATTGGAGGAGTACCGCACCGTGGCCGGGCAGGGCGTGACCGGCTTCTTCCCGGCGGCAGGCTTCATCGGCGACGGCCCTGGCCAACTGATCGCCCAACTGGCCGGCAGCATTGCCATCGGACTGCTGGCCTTCTTGGTCGGCTGGCTGGTGTTCTTAGGGCTAAACGCCATCTCCCGGTCGCGGGAGGGATTGGAATAAGTGTGATGCGTAAAACGTAATCCAGCCTCACGTTTCACGCCTCCAGTACAACCAACGCATCCCCGCCAGCGCACGGGGCATCAGGGTGGTATAAAGCCGGTAACCGAACTGTGAGACGGGGAAATCCCAGGCCCCGATGTGTCTCACCAACTCCCCACCGAATCCCTGCTTGAAGCGGTGCACTCCCCACAACGGGTCCGACTCGTCCAGCACGTCCGGTGCACCCCACATATCGTAGATCACACAGCCCTGTTGCCGCGCCCAGCGCATCGCCTCCCACTGCAGCAGATGATTCGGCATCTTTTCGCGGTGAGCGGCGCGGGACGCCCCGTACATGTACCAGGCCCGCCCCGCAAAGTGAAAGATGACGACCATAGCCACCGGCTCTCCCTCTACCTCGGCGATCAGCGGCTGTGCCAGCCCTGCCTTGATGAAGGAACCCCAAACATCGCGGTAGTAGACCTCCGGACGGATGACGAAGCCGTCGCGAGCCGCGGTCTCGGCGTACATTTGATACAACAATGGCAGGTCAGTCAGCCGGCCCTGGCGCACCGTCACTCCCTTGCGCGCCGCCAGCCGCACGTTGTAGCGCCACTTGGGCTTCATCGCCACCAGCAGTTCGTCAGGGCTGCGGCTCAGGTCAATCAAGGTGGTATTGCGGAACTGAATCTGCTCGCGGGAGGGACGCCACCCCCGACGGTGCAGTGTTTCCACGACCACTTTCCCCTCGGCGGTGTCGACCCACACGTCGGGGTCTATCTTGACGAACAGCGCCCGCTCATGCCTGGCCACGTCCTCCAAACGACCCAAAATGTGCTCCAGGAGAATGATGTGCCCGTAGTTCAGGGCCGGGCCTTTAGGGACGTACATCACCGCCGAGGGCCAGTGGCCCAGGCGGCGGGTCAACACCGAAGCGGCTGCGCAGGGTCGCTCACCTTCCGGCTCTAGCCACAGATAGCGGGTTGGTCGCCACCCATAGCGCAACTTGAACGCGCCCCACTCCCAGGTCTGCAGGACGTGGGCAGTGGGCAAATTGGCCAACGCTGCGTTCCATTGGGCGGGATTCGTGACTCGGGATTCGCAGATTCGTGGTGCGCGTTCCGTGTTGCGTGATTTCATCTTCGACGCCAGACATTCCGTATAGAGTATCCAATACCCAACATCCAGTACCGCAGCGGCGCATAGACCCGATCCCACGCGCCCACGCTGCGCACCAGCCGCCCGCCGAAGCCCCGCTTGAAGCGGTACACTCCCCACAGCCCATCCCGTCGCTGCGTGAACTCCGCCTCCAACTTCTGCTCATCCTCGTCGGGGACACCCCACAGGTCGTAGGTGGTACAACCCAGCGACTTGGCCCAACGCATCGCCTCCCATTGGAGCAGATAAGTGGGCATCTTCTCGCGGTGGGCGTTGCTCGAGGCACCGTAGAAGTACCAGGCCCTCGGCGGGAGCGCGAAGACTACCAGCGCTGCCACTGGCTCTCCCTCCACCTGGGCCAGCAGCAGCCGCGCCCACCCCCGGGGCACAAACAGCCGGTAGGCTGCCTCGTAGTAGATTGGAGAGTGAACGCCGAAGCGGTCCCGCGCAGCGGTAGCGGCCATCAGCGCATGGAAGGCCGGCAGGTCGGCCTCACTGGCCTTCCGCACCGTCACTCCCTTGCGGGCCGCCAGCCGCACGTTGTAGCGCGTCTTCGGCTTCATCGCCGCCAGGATCGTGTCCTCATCGGGGGAAATATCCACCACGAGCGTGCGGCAGGGCTGGATGCTGCTGAAGGGGTCAGGACGAAAACCCAGCCCGCGCAGCCGCTCGCGGTGGGGGTGCTCGTCGGGCAGGTCAGGCTCGATGGTGAGCGCGATGGCTCCCTGCGACCGGGCGGCGCGGTCGAGTGCCGCCAATAGAACTCGCATCTGTTCCTCATCGCACCAATCTACCAGCGGCCCCTTGGGAACGTAGGCCAGGCAGCCCATCCCGGCCGGCAAGCGCCGGTAGAGTACCTGCGCCCCGGCTACCAGTCCACCATCGCGCGCCAGTCCCACCCGCTCGCCGGTCCACCCAAACCGGGCTTTGAGCGCACCCCACGCGCTGGTCTGGAGGACATGGGCATCGGGATGTCCCACGACGAAGCGGTCCCAGTCGCCGGGTGTGACGCGGAGAACGGGGGTCAGTGTCACCGCGCCCCCCGCCGAGCTACGATGAGCAGCCCACCGCCCCTCTCGCCGGGAGGCACGTCCATTTCGTAGTAGAGCTGCCAGCGGCGGCCAAGGCGCTGCAAGACGACACGGCGCAAGAAGTCCTGATAGCCCAGAGACCGCAGCCGGGGCGAGACCAGCAGTCCCCACGCCGACCATCGCCGCCCGACCCCGTAGCGAGCGTTCATCCGGTCCCACAGTCGCTCCACTTCTTCCGGCATGTAGTAACGCGCCTTGATCATCTCCATCCTGGTGGCAGACAGTAAATGTCGCCAATCGGCGGGGTTGTAGTAGTGGTGGTGCTCCAGCCGGGTGTCCACAGTGGTGGCGTAAGCCTCGGCTCCCTGTACGTCCCCGGCCGCTATTCGCCGGGCGTAGCCATCGAGAAAGCGGCGGAATTCGTCGGATGGGACTGTAAAGATAAACTGACCGTCGGGCATCAGCACCCGCCTCACCTCGCGCAGGACCGGCAGCACGTCGGGGATGTGCTCCAAGACCGAGTTACTGAAGACGGTGGCGAAGGTGAAATCGGCGTAGGGCAGGCAGTGACCCTCGGCCTGGTCCACGTGACGGTACGCACCGGATCTGGCCGCCCGGCGCAGTTGCTCTGGCCAGGGATCTACACCCACGTCCACCTGGCCTTCTGTCCCGAAGAGCACTTGCGCGACCAACCCATCGCCGCAGCCCAGGTCCAACAGAGGAGCCTCGTATTGTTCCTCCGCTGCCGTGCGCAACTCGACCGCCCGCCAAAGTGCCACAGGTGGGGCGAACCAGTAAGCCTCCAGTAACTCGGTAAGGTAATCTGGTGTCATTCTAGCCGTTAGCCGCTGGCAGTTAGCGATCAGTCCGCGATCACAGTATACCGCAGGGAGCGAATGGTGTCAAAGGGAAAGCCACGTCCGCGCAATGGTCAAAGGCGGAATAAAAAAGCCCGCTCTAGAGCGGGCCCTTTGTCCTCGGTTGATCCTACCACCACGGTATGAAGAAGGCTTGCGTCGTGGCTGTGAGGCCGCCATACGTCACCGTCACATCAATCACCACTCTCCGACCTGGCGGCGATGGAAGGAGGTCAAAGCCGTACCGCGTGAAACCACTGGCATTGGTGGGCCTGAACTCATACCATTGATCGCCCGATGGGTAATGGATCACCATCTTGACGGCTGCGCCCTGAACGGGTTGTTGCCACTGGTCCGTCACATAGACGAAGACTGTCTGAGTACCCTCCCGTCCGATGATGACATATCGCACCGAAGCACTGATGCTGATACGCAGCGGCGTGACCGTGGGTCTTGCGATGGAAGGATCACCGGATATGGAAGGGGGCGGAAGCGGCTCGTCATAGTCCCCAGGAATGCCGAATCGCTCAATATAGAGTTCCCCCAGGTTGGTCAAACGCATCTGCGAGCCAGCGGGTTCCTCAGGATGCCACTCCATCCGCGCCCGCTGAAAGTACTGTACGATGTACCCATTCTCAAGCATAAACTCAGAGCGAGGATAGCCAAAGATGTCTAGCCCTCCTCTCTCGCGAAAGTAACCGAGGAAGGCATAGGAGACAACGTGACCGGTCTCAGGGAAGTAGTGGTAGAGGCTGTTGTTGAAGATGGGAATCTGTTCCGGGCTGGCCCGAGGGAAGCGATGGCCCAGTTCGTCAACCAGCAGCCCTAGTTGCACCCTGTAAGGCTCCGGGTTGTACGGGTGCCACTCCATCCGGGCGCGCTGGAAGTACTGTACACGCAGCCCCCGCGCAGGATCGTCAAACGCTTCCGTGAGGGGATAACCGAAGATTTCGAGCTCTCCTCGTGTCTCGAAGAACTCAAGGAACTCGTCACATACGTAGTGACCGGTCTCGGCGAAATAGCGGCAGTTTCCCGCTGGTGTCTGTGGATGCGTAGCAGTTACACCGCCTAGAAGCAGAGCAGCCACCATCGCTACTATCGGCAGAGATCGCACGTTCCTCATCCCGCCCACCTGCAATTCTCACTCTACTCTCACACATTGCTGACTAAAGTAGGGGCGAAGATAGCATACAGATACCCTTTTTATTATAGCAAACACCGGCGCTCCTGTACATAGCAGAAGTATGCAAGTTGTGGTCGAATTCCGTGCGAAAAGTGCGAAAACGTGCCTAAACGTACAAGAGAGGAGGCCGGGGGTGGTCTGAGCAACCGCACGGGGCCCTGGCCTACCTCTCACAACTGGAGGTACAATCCCCACCAGTCGTCAGCGTCGCCGCGCGTCAGGCGCATACCTCCCGCACTGCCTCGATGGTTCTTTCAACGTCCTCGTCGCTGATCCAGTAGTGCGTCACCGCCCTGAAGCGGCCGTCCACCCGGCCCAATAACCGCACCCCTCGCTCCGCCAGCCCATTCACCACCTCATCCTGCGTCTTCGATACTTCCTCCGCCAGCCAGAAGTATAGGATATTCGTCGCCACCGGGGCGACCTTTACTTCCGGTATCTCCGCCAGCCCCTCCGCCAGCCGCTTCGCCCGGGCGTGATCCTCCGCCATCCGGCCAGCCACCTGTTCCAGGGCGACGATCCCAGCCGCCGCCAATACCCCTGCCTGCCGCATCCCGCCGCCCACGACCTTCCGCGCCCGGCGCGCCTCGGCGATGAAGTCGGCGCTGCCACACAGGAGCGAACCCACCGGCGCACACAGTCCCTTCGAAAGACAGAACATCACCGAGTCCACCTCCCGCACCAACTCCCCCACGTCCACCCCCAGCGCGGCCGCCGCGTTGAAGACGCGCGCCCCATCCAGGTGCACCCGCAGGCTGTGGTCGTGGGCGAGGCGCGCCACCTGCGTGGTATACTCCACCGTCAGTGGCATGCCGTTGCACATATTGTGCGTGTTCTCCAGGCAGACCAGCCGTGTGCGAGGGAAATGGACGTTGTCTCCCCGGATCGCTGCTTCGATGTCCTCCAGCCGCAGCGTGCCATCGGGTTGGTTGGATATGGGCCGAGGCATGATGCCCCCCAGCGCCGCCATTCCGCCTTGCTCGAAGAGAAAAGAGTGGCTGCGATCCCCCAGGATCACCTCATCTCCCCGCCTGCAGTGGGTCAGTAGCGCCACCAGGTTCCCCATCGTGCCACTGACCACGAACAGCGCCGCCTCCTTCCCCAGTCGCTCTGCCGCTATCGCCTCCAGCCGGTTGACGGTGGGGTCCTCCCCGAACACATCGTCGCCCACCTCCGCTTGGTACATCGCCTCCCGCATCGCAGGGGTCGGCTGCGTCACAGTGTCGCTACGCAGATCAATGATCTTCATATCTTCACCTCCCAGATTGCGATGCATAGATTATAGTCCTTCACCGCCTGTTTACGACGGTGTAGTTCAGCTTCCCCGCTGCAGCAACCGCAATGCCGCCTCGGCCAGGATGGCCGCCCCGATAGGCAGGCAGCGCTCGTCAATGTCGAAGCGCGGGTTGTGATGCTCTCGCTTATCCCCTTCAATCCGGCAGCCCAAGCCAAACATCGCACCGGGTGCCAGGGAAGAGAAGTACCCAAAATCCTCTGCTCCCATCTCCCGCCTGTGAGGCTGGATGTGCTTGTCCCCCAGCAGGTCGGTGGCGACCTCCCGCAGAAAATCAACCACCCCTGCGTCGTTGGACATCGGCGGGTAACCGCCGATTTCGATCCTGAGCGCATAATCCCCACCCAAGGCCCGTGCCACCTCCAGCGCCCGCTCGATCTCGGCGTGGATCTTCTCCTGCACCTCCGGCTCCATGTAGCGGATGGTGCCGGACATCTTTACCTGCTCCGGGATGACGTTGTCCGCCTGCCCGCCGTGGATGGAACCGATGCTGACCACCGCCGGGTCGTAGGGGTGCAACCGGCGGGAGACGATGCCGTGGAGGGCCAGGATGACATGGCCGGCGATGTAGATGGGGTCCACCACCTCGTGGGGGTACGCCCCGTGCCCCCCCTTGCCGGTGACGGTGACGTAGAAGCTGCCCGCCCCGGCGGAGACGGGGCCGGCTCCCAGGGTGATGTCACCAACGGCCGTGTCGGCATCCACATGGAGGGCCAGCACTGTGTCCACCCCCTCCATCGCGCCGTCCTCCACCATGCGAGGCGCGCCGCTGATCCCCTCGTCATCCCCCACTTCCTCCGCCGGCTGGAAGAGGAAGCGCACGGTGCCGGGGAACGTCTCCTGCGCCAGCAGCGTCGCCACGCCCAGCGCGATGGCGGTATGGGCATCGTGGCCGCAGGCGTGCATCACGCCGGGAACCTGGGAGGCGTATGGCACGTCGTTGACTTCTTGGAGAGGAAGAGCATCCATATCGGCGCGGATGGCGACGACGGGGTGGCCCTCGCCCTCTTCCGCTACCACGCCGGTGCGGCCCACGCTGGTGCGGATCCGGTAGCCCAGAGGCTCCAGCACCTCCACGACACGGGCGGCGGTGCGCATTTCCTGAAAGCCCAGTTCGGGATGCATATGGAATTCCCGTCGCCAGGCGATTAGTTGTTCCTCGATCTTGCGGGCACACTTTAGCATTCTCTCCCTCCTTGGTTAGAGTGATGGTCAGCCAAGTCAATACATCATTAAATACTGAGGTTTTTACTTCCCCGGACATTGCACGGCGACGGCTGGGTCAATGTTCTTGTCACCATACGCCTTGTCGAAATGAGCGCTGAAATCTCCTGCTAGCTTTCTAGCCCGGGCATCGTAGGCTTCCTTGTCTGCCCACGTGTTCCTGGGGAACAGCACGTCGGAGGGAATACGTGGGCACTGTTTGGGAATCAGGATGTGGAACGTCGTGTCTTCGACGTACTCTACCTCCTCCAGTTGGCCGGTGAGGGCAGCGTGGACGATCTCCCGCGTCAGATTGATATCCATTCGCGCCCCCACGCCGAAGGGGCCCCCGCTCCAGCCGGTGTTGACCAGGTAGACCCGGGTGCCGTGCCGCTGCATGCGCTCGCCCAGCATGCGGGCGTAGACGTCGGGGGTACGGGGCATAAACGGCTCGCCGAAGAAGCGTGAAAAGGTGGACACGGGATCAACGATGCCTGTCTCCGTGCCGGCCAATTTGCTCGTGTAGCCCATCAGGAACCAGAGCATCGCCTGTTCGGGTGTCAGCTTGGCGACGGGGGGGAGCACCCCGTTAGCGTCGGCGGCCAGGAAGAGAATCGTCCTGGGGTGGCCGCTCTTCGAGTCGGGCTTGACGTTGCTCAGGTAAGTAAGCGGGTATGAGGCCCGCGAGTTGGGTGTCAGCCGGTCGTCGTCCACGTCGAAGACGCCGTTGGGGTACATCATCGTGTTTTCGACGATAGCGCCGTGCTCCAGGTAGTCGGCCTCGTGAAAGACGGCGTTCCAAATCTCCGGCTCCTTGTTGGGGCGCAAGTTGATCAGTTTAGCGTAGCAACCGTTCTCGAAGTTGGCGATGCCGTTGTCGCTCCAGCCGTGCTCATCGTCACCCAGCAGGGCCCGGCGCGGGTCGGCAGAGAGCGACGTCTTGCCCGTGCCAGAAAGCCCCAGGAGGAGCGCGCAGTCACCCTCCGGCCCCTCGTTGGCCGAGCAGTGCAAGGGCAGTATGCCTTCGCCGGGCAAGACGTAGTTCATCACGGTGAAGATAAGTTTCTTGACACTGCCGCCGTAGGCCGAGCCGTAGACCACGCCCAGGTAGCGGTCGAAGTCCATCGCCACGGCCATGTTCGAGGTCTGGCCATCGAGCAATTTCCTGAGCCGCCCCTCGTACCGTGCCCGGTCCAGTTTGTCGTAGGGGCAAACCAGCAGTGTAAAGCCACGATTGGCGAAGATGCTGCGCTGGATGTCCCCGGGCACAGAGCGGAACATGTTGTCCGTGAACAGCGCCGTCAGCGCCTGGTCCGAGACCGTCTGCACGGGCAGGGCATAAGAGGTGTCCGCACCTACCACCTTGTCCGTGATGTACACTCTCGGCTTCCCGGCGAGGGTTTTCAGCGCGTCCTCCCACAGCATGTCGAAGGTCTCGGGCTCCATCGGGATGTTGTTGGGGGAATCCCAGTCAATGTTCCCCTCGCTCTCCGGGCGGCGGACGATGTAGGTGTCTTTGGGGCTGCGGCCGGTGGATTCGACCGGCGTCCAGGTCGCCAGCGCGCCGTTGGCGGAGACGAGTGCCTCCTCGTTGTCCACCGCCGCCTGGATCATATCCTTGCGATCTGGATTGTTGATGACGCGGGAATGCTTTTCCAGCATCCGCGCCAGATCGCTTTTGTGTTCACTGGTTTTCACAGTGCCTCCTCCAGGTCGAGTTTATGAGAGTGTCTCACTGCCCTGCAGGGAACTGGACGAATCCCACGACGGAGAAGTGATGGTCAAAGGCGAACGCATCCGTGAGCTCCCGTTGCTGCATCAGGGCGAAACTCACCGCGTCGGCGTAGCTGAAATCCTGATTGTCGTAGCGGCGCAGGATGTCACGCGCTCGCGCTTCCAATTTTTGATCCGACCAGACACACTGGACGGCAGATGATTGCTCAACGATATCCAGAAAGGACAGTGCTTTGTGATATCCGGCATTTCTCAACACGTTAATGTAGGTCTCGGCTACTACCAGGTTGGTGAGCAACAGCCGAGAATAATGCGCCAATGCCTCTCGGTAGAACGTCACAGCGACCTGGTGATACTTGTCGCGTGGGTCGAGGATAGCCAACCATGCCCCGGTGTCTACAAATAACTCTCTACTCATTGGACGTCCACTCGACCAGATACTTGTCGTGATTCACCGAGAGGTCGCCGGGGCTGTCTGTATCTTCCCCCATCAGCCCGATGAGCTGCCAGGCCGGGTCTTCTTCCACGGGCACGACCTCTCGCGCCAGGGCCTCCAACCCGCGCCGCAGTGCTTCCGCCTGTGAAACGCCCAACTTTTCCACCAACTGACTCAGAATGTTGAGATGCCTTGGTCCCAGATAGACCTGCACCGGTTTCTTTGCCACAACCATCTCCCTCCTCCTTACATTCGACAGGGTAAATGTATTCAATATACATTTATTATACTGCATTCAAGCTGCGCTGTCAAATCCAAACTGGCGTACCATTGAGGGTGTGGTTATTCGAAAATCTTGCCTGGGTTCAGAATGTTGTTCGGGTCCCATGCCTGTTTGATGCGCTTTTGCATCTCGACGGCCACCGATCCCATGGCCATTTCCAGATAAGGGCGTTTGAGTACCCCGACTCCATGCTCGCCAGAGAGAGAACCCCCCACCTCGACCGCCGCGCGGAAGAGATCATCCACCGCCGACTCGACCCGTTTACGTTCTCCCTCGTCGCGCTTATCAAAGAGGATATTGGGGTGCAGATTGCCGTCGCCGGCGTGACCAAAGATGACGATGGGCAGGTTCCATCTGGCCGAAATTTCCTTGATCCTGGCGATCATCTCCGGAACGGCGCTGTGGGGCACGGTGATGTCCTCGCCCAGTTTGTTGGGTCGAATGCGCCCCAGAGATCCGGATATGGAACTCCGTGCTTTCCACATCTCCTCGCTCTCCTCCGGCGTGGCGGCCACGCGCACCTCGCTGGCCCCGCTCCGGCGACAGATCTCGGCGGCGGTCTCGATGCCGCGCGCCGCGTCCGCTTCATCGCCGTCTGTTCGGATGAGCAGGATGGCCTCGACGTCGAGGGGCAACCCTATGTGGAGATACTCCTCCACGCTTTTGATGGCGGTCTCGTCCATGATCTCCACCATGGAGGGATTGGCGCCGCTGGACAGCACGGCGTTGATGGCCCGGCCGGCATCGGTCAATTGGGGAAAAATCGCCTGAGCCGTGCGTTCAGTCTCAGGTGTAGCGATGAACCTGACCGTCACCTCGGTGATGACGGCCAGTGTGCCCTCGGAGCCGACCAGCAGATGCAGCAAGTCGTAGCCAGTGACGTTCTTGGTCGCCTTGCCGCCCACGCGCATGATGCGGCCATCGGCCAACACCACCTCCAGGGCCACGACGTAACGGCCGGTGATGCCGTACTTGAGGCAGTGCGCGCCCCCGGCGTTGCAGGCTACGTTGCCGCCGAGAGTGGAGTAGTGGTCGCTGGTGGGGTCCGGCGGATAGAAGTAGCCCTCTCGGGCCACGGCATGCGCCAACTCCGAGGTGATGATCCCCGCCTCGGCTGCGACCATCATATTATCGTAATCGAACTCTAGCAAATGATCCATGCGGGTCAGGGGCAGCACTATCCCCCCGCCGAAAGGGATCGAACCCGCCGCCAGGCCAGTTCCCATCCCACGAGGCACCACGGGGATCAGTTCCCGATTGGCCACCTTGAGCACCTCCGAGACCTCTTGTGTGCTACCCGGCAGCACGACCAGGTTAGGCCTGGCGGAGGTAAACGTGGCGTCGTAGGAATAGGCCACCAGATCCTCCGGCGAGGTCAGCACGTACCGCTCGCCGACGATGGATTTCAATTCGTCAGTGATCTTGGGGTCAAGCATCCCTCTTTCCTAAAACTCGGTGCACACTAGCCTGAAGAGCTGGTGCTGGGTAAATGCTCTTGTCCAACACCGCCTGTCTACGGCTGTGTGCGCAAGGCCATTCTCCTTCAGCCTGTCTCGCCACCACCTCGGCCAGGTCCATCACGCGGATACGAATCCTCTCGCGGCGGGCGGCTCCAGCCAGGGTGCGTTTACACTGCTGGCAGGAGACGACGATATATTTCGCCCCTGCCTCCTGTGCCTGCCTCAATCTCCGGCGAGGCAATGCCTGGGCCAACTCTCGGTCGTAGGTCTCCAGGTTGCCGCCGCCCCCGCAGCACAGTGAATTCTCGTGATGCTCGGCCATCTCCACCAACTCCAGTTCCGGGATGGCCCGCAGCACCTCACGCGGGGGTTCGAAGATGCCGCTCTTGCGGCCCAGGTCGCACGAATCGTGGTAGGTCACGGTGACCGGCCAGGACTTGAAGTGCAGCCGTCCCGCGCGGGCCAGTCCAGCCAGCATTTCCGTCTCGTGCAATATCTCGAGACCGTCCACTCCCCCGTCGTCGAGCAGTTCCGGGTAGGTGTGTTTCCACATGTGGTAGCAAGAGGGGCAGGACATCACGAGCCTGGTCGCGCCGGTGGCCCGCACTGCCTCGACGTTGTGTCGCGCCATCTCCACAGCGCGCTCGACCTCCCCGTTGAGGAAAAGGGGATAGCCGCAGCAGCGTTCGTCACCATCCAGAAGGGCGTAATTCACGCCAGCCTTTTCGAAGATCTCGACCAGCGACTGGGGAATCCGGTAACTGGCCGGGAACAGTGCCGACACGCAGCCGACGAAGTAGGCCACCTCGGCCTGCCCGCCGTGGTCCAGGCCGGCGGGCCTTGACTCTAGATTGGCAGTCCAACCTAAGCGTTGTTCGTTGTCCTCGCCGGAGATGTTGCCCGCAGCGACGATGGTCTCGCTCAATCGTTGCAGGGATCCGGGCGTCAGGCCGTCGTGGGCCAAGTCGGAGCGGGCCTGGTTCAGGATCAAATCCAACTCGACTCCGCTAGGACAGGTCTCCCGGCAGGCCTCGCACATCAGGCAGGTATAAAACTTGTCGGCATAGACTTCACCGATCTCCAGGTTGCCCTCACCGGCGGCGCGATAGAGGGCTACTTTGCCGCGTGGCGACAGCGTCTCGATGCGCGTCTCCCGATAGACCGGGCAGACGGAGAGACACTCACCGCAACGGACGCAGTGGAGCGCCTCTTCTTCGACGGAACGTTGCGATTCGGCAGTCAGTTCATCAACGGTCATATAGTCCTCCAGGCGCGGTGCCACGTTTGTATCAATGTAACACAAGCCGCGCATTCGGGCAACTTACCCAAATTGGCGTTTTCGCTACCTGACTTGTTACTCAATTCTACCCCGTTACACTCGTCTATGCAACCGACAGGCGTCACGTTTGGCCCTGATGAAACTCACTAGACGCGGAGATAGCACGGTACTATAGAGACGGAGGAGATGAGATGAGCGAGAGAGCGATGATACTGACAAGTGGCACTGAACTGACACATAGCACGATCCCGCTGGTGGAGTGGCAGATGGATCGCGTGCAGGTGGATGAACTATACACCTTCGTGAAAGAAAGGGGCAGCACATCCGCGGCGACGAGCCGGACCTTGATACCATCGGAGAGGTCCTCGTCTGGCGAGCCTTGAAGCCGGACACCAAGCTGCGTCTGGCTTTCCACATCGGCAAGGATGATGCTCAGGCGGCTGACATCTTCATCGCCAAGATCAAGCAGGTCAGTGATGGTCGCTCTCCCTTCTTGTCCCCGACGGACGGAGCTATCGCCAACCGCTGACCAAGCACTACAGCACCGAAGTGCAGCCGGACCCGACCAAACCCGGACGCGGACGGTCTCACAAGCGGCCTGAGCGCAAGCGGAATCCTGGCTTGCTGTTAGGAGTGGAGGAGTATGTACCACCAGATCAGGTGGACCAGCCCGGACAACGGCGGCCGGTTTCTCTGCCAAGACAGCGACACCGACATCAGTGAGTATGGGTTTTCAAGGTTCTCTAGGTCCCAGGGAGCAGTGCGCCCACCTGGGTAGTTTTGTACCGGAAACTAGTCTACGCCGAGAGCTGCCAGAACCGATTCCCATCAAGGGCACCGGCTCTCCGAAGAGGTGGGAACAACGCACACCTGCGATGGCCGGAGACATCGCTGACCACATCATGACTGTCGACGCATTGCTCTCTATCCCGGTCTTGCCTGAACGTCATCACAACGATAGAGGGCCATAACCATAATTGCCCTCGTGATCGAAGCCCAGGGACTCACCAAGCGCTTCGGGAAGCTGGTGGCAGTGAACTCCATCTCCTCCACCTGCCACGACGGCGAGAGCTTCGGCCTACTCTGGGGCCTAGCGGCGCGGGCCCGGCACCGCCCTGGTGGATGGGCTGGATGTGTACGAAGAGGGCGGGCGGGTGCGCGCTGCCGGTAGTGGGCGTGCTGGTGGCGATGTGTGATCTGTTCGGAGGCGGAGTTGCCCCAGCGGGGCTGGCGTTGGCGTGGGTGGCGACCGCCGCCTACGCTGTGGGATCCGTTTTGCTGGCGGCCTACGTCTTTTCCCATGACTGGGCTTTGATGCGAGGAGCGTGAGGGGAGACAAGGGGAACTTCTCCAGTTGTATTTTTTGCCCAGTGATGCTAATATAGCCAGTGGATCAGTTCCCAGTCTGCGGTTTACCAATTTCCCAACTTACCAGCACAAGGGGGTCGCGCTATGGAAAGGCTGAAGCGCTTCTGGAATGCTTTCAAGAACATCGCCATCATCTTCTCGTTCGTCGTCAACTTCGTCTTGGTTGTCCTGGTCGCTCTGTTGCTCGTAACGAGCGTGCCAGCTCTCCGGGCCGTCTTTGCCGTTAAGACCGGTATGGTCGAGCCGCTGTTGAATGACCTGGACGCAGCCTTCGTCGGGCTGGGCGAGGCCACGATTGACACCACAGTCGAGATAGACGAGTTCATCCCCATCCGGTTCGACATGCCGCTCAATCAGCCACTCCCGATAGATTTCGACCTGGCCATCGAGCAGGACACGGTTGTCGAATTACAGCAGCCGGTGAGGCTCGACAGGCCGGCTCAATTCAGTCTGCCCGGTGGCGGCGGCGTGATTAACGGATCGGTTTCTCTCTCCTTGCCGGCCGGTATGCAGCTCCCTGTCCGCTTGAGCATGGTCGTGCCGGTCAGCCAGACCATCTCTGTGGAGATGAACGTACCGGTCAGCCAGACCATCCCCATCCAGATGGCGGTGCCGGTGAGCATCACGTTGGGAGAAGCGGGATTGGACCCGGCGGTGGAGGAGCTACGCGCGGTGTTCCGCCCGGTGGAGGACTTGGTTGAGAGTCTGCCGGACGGGATAGAGTTTCGTTAGATGATGGCTCGAGTGGTGCCCCCCATCTGTGACTACGAAGGCTCTGCTTACCGCACCGAGTTCTGGGGACAGGGGCGGGAGTATGAGGATGCTGTCGAGCGGGTGGCGCTGCGCCACCTGTTACCTCCCACCGGTCGCCGCCTGGTCGAGATCGGCGTGGGCTACGGGAGACTTGTGCCCCTCTACAGCGGTTACGACGAGGTAGTGTTTTTCGACTACGCGCTCTCGCAACTGCGGCAGGCCCAGGGGTTGTGGGGAGAGGCCAGTCCCGGCGGGCAACCTCGTTACGTCTACGTCGCTGGCGATTTCTACAAATTGCCCTTCGCACCTGGCCTCTTTGACACGGTGACGATGGTACGCACCATCCATCATGCCGCCGATGCGCCAGCGGTGCTGTGCGGCGTGGCTCAGATCCTCGCCCCCGGCGGCGCGTTCGTGTTGGAGTTCGCCAACAAGCGCAACCTGAAGGCGATCCTGCGCTACCTGCTGCAGCGGCAGGATTGGTCCCCCTTCGACCAGGAGCCGCTGGAGTTCGTGAAACTGAACTTCGACTTCCACCCGGCCTGGATGCGCGAGCGGCTGGCCGAGGTTGGGCTGCAGATGCGAGAGCTTCGCACTGTCTCCCATTTCCGGCTGGGCCTTCTCAAGCGGGTGGTGCCCACGGGGCTGCTCGTGACGCTTGACCGGCTGTTTCAGCCCACGGGGGCGCTTTGGCAACTGACGCCGAGCGTCTTCGCGCGCTGTGAGGCCAGCGCCGAAAAGAGCGCCGCGCCGCAGGGTGCTTTCTTCCGCTGCACCATTTGCGGTTCGACCATGCTGGTGCACGAAGAGGAAACGTTATCTTGTACCGATTGTGGGGCATGTTTCGCAGTGTGTGACGGCATCTACGACTTCAAGGCACCGCTCGCGGGAGGCGCGAGATGAGCGATGCGATTCGACGAGCGCTTTTTGCCGACCTGGTCTTCAACGAAGAGGATCAGCCGGTGAAAGCGATCTACATCGGCGGGGTGCCCCACTACGCCATCCCCGATGAGGGCTTTCTGCGCCACGTCGAGGCCGAGTACGTGGACCGCCAGATTGTGGCGTTAATGAAGGAGCGCATTATGGCGATGCGCGACGTCATCACCGAGGGGGTGATCCACATGCTCGGCCAGGAGAACCTGTTCACGCGGGCCTCGATTGAGCATGCCATCGAGAATATGGACCGCATCCTCGAGCCGGGTAACGTGGACGTAGATGAACTGCGCACCGCGCTGTGGATGTTGAAGTTCCGTGCCATCGTCAACGTGCACGGTGACGTGGTGCGGCTTGACATCCCCGGTTGGGAGGATGAGGGGTACGAGTAGTGTCCGCACTTGTGCGGCTTGCAGAGTTGGTGTATACTGACTCTGTTCAGATCATCAGACTCTGAGGAGGACCACACTGATGAAAGTCTCCTGCTTGCAGGAAAACCTGGCTAAAGGCCTGGGCGTTGTCGGACGGGCGGTTTCACCCCGCTCCACGCTCCCGGTGCTGGGCAACGTGCTTCTAGCGACCGATGCCGGGCGACTCAAACTCTCCGCTACCAACCTGGAAGTGGGGATCAACTGCTGGATTGGAGCCAGGGTGGAGGAAGAGGGGGCGACCACCGTTCCGGCGCGCACCTTCATTGACCTGGTCAATGCGCTGCCGCCGGAACGGATGGACATGGAACTGATCGTGCGTACTCAGACGCTAAACCTGCACGCCGGCCGCAGCGAGGCGAACGTCAAGGGCATTGATGCGCAGGAATTCCCCATCGTGCCGGTGCCCGAGGGTGAAGGGGGCATCCCCATTGAGCCCGATGTGCTGCGCACGGCAATTTCTCAGGTCACCCTCGCTGCTGCCACCGACGAGAGCCGCCCTATCCTCACCGGGGTGCTGGCCAAGTTTGAAGGCGCGCAACTCACGCTGGCCGCCGCCGACGGGTTTCGCCTTTCGGTGCGCACCGTCCCGCTGCCCCAGTCCGTCCCCGACCCCTTCAGCATCATCATCCCCGCCCGAGCGCTGGTCGAGCTGGGACGCATCAGCGGTGAGCAGGAGGAGCCTGTTGTTATTACCGTCACGCCCACCCGCAACCAGGTGCTCTTCCAGCTTACCGACATTGTACTGGTGTCGCAGTTGATTGACGGCAACTTCCCCGACTACCGGCAGATCATCCCTCGTGATCGTACGACGCACACGGTGTTGGATACGGCTGCGTTCTTGAAAGCCTGTAAGACGGCGCTCATTTTTGCCCGCGACGCGGCCCACATCGCCCGCCTGCACATCAGGCCCGGCACCGAACTGGCCCCGGCTCATATGACCGTCTCCGCCACCTCGGCCGAGACCGGCGACGACGTGAGCGAACTGGACGCCAGCATCGAGGGTGACGAGATCGAGATCGCCTTCAACGTCAAATATATGATTGACGTGCTCTCGGTGGTCGGTACTCCTCAGATCGCGTTGGACACGACGACATCCTCCAGCCCCGGCGTCATCCGGCCCGTGGGCGACGTGGATTTCACGCACGTGATCATGCCGATGCATCTGGGGCGGTAGCCCCCGCTGGCCGAAACGGCAAACGCCCTCAGGGTCCTGGCCCTGGGGGCGTCTTTACTCCTGGTTCGTCACTGGTCCTCGACGCGCACATCTACGTAGGCCGGCTCTCTAGTCGGTCTTGGCTTCTGCACGCCGTGTCTGCGTGCTGTCTTGGCCCTGCGCTCGACTCGCCGCATGCGCCGTCTGCGCTGGTGGACGTGCCACGCGACCTGTAGCCGCTGCCTCAGCGAGTCGGCATCCAGCCCCAACCGGAGCCGGAGCCAGGCCAGCGTTACCACAGCGCACGCGATTCCGCTGAGCGACAGCGCTGGCTGCCACAACACTCCCAGTCCCGCCCCGCGTAACGTCACCCCGCGTACGATCGTCATGTAGTGCCGTATTGATGACACGCAGGACAGTGCTTGCATCACGCCAGACAGGTCCCCCGCGGGTACCAGAAAGCCAGAGCAGGCGATCTCCAACATCGCCAGTGCGAAGACGAACAGCATCGCCTGCTGCTGCGTGCGAGAGATCAGCGAGATGAGCGTGCCCCAGCCGATCTGCGCCAGGATGAAGGGAATCGTGAGGAGCAGCAGGAGCAATAACGAGCCGCGCATAGGGACGTCGAACCAGAGGACGATCACCCCCGTCATCAGCAGGCAGTTCACCAGGCCCACGAGCAGGGTGGGGATGGTCTTGCCCGCCATCAGCTCCAGGCGGCCCAGCGGCGTGACGCGCAGTTGTTCCATCGTGCCCAGCTCCCGCTCGCGGGTGAGGCTTTGCGCGGCGATGACCAGCGTCACCTGGTAGACAATCAGCGCCAGCATCATGGTGATGGCATTGGGCCGGTCGTCGAGGGCGGCGTTGAAGCGGGCCACGAAGCGTAGCTCCACCACGCCTCCGCCGGCGACCCCGTGGCGGGCGGTGAGATCATGCACGATCTCGGCGGCCACGTTCTCGGTCGTACCGATGGCGGCGCTGGACACCACCTGGTTGGAACCGTCGGCGACAACCTGTACCTCGGCGCTTTGCTGGGGGTCGGTCAGCGCCTCCCCGTAGCCAGGAGGTACCACGACAATGACGGCGACCTGCCCGGCCTGCATCCACTCCTGGGCCTGGGCGACGCTGTCTCCGTACGCCTTGATGAACAGCTCGTCCGTCTGATCCAGCCTGGTGATCAGTTCGCGGCTGGCCTGGCTGCGGTCCAGGTCAACCACGGCCAGCGGCAGGTTCTGCACGCCCTCTCCCGTCAGGCTACCCATCAGCGTCAACTCCAGCAATGGTGCCAGGAGCACGAATGCGAGCAGCAGTTTATCGCGGCCCAGTTGCAGAAACTCTTTTTTGACCAGGCCCCAGATACGGTTCAAAGCATTCATCATTGGCGCATCCGTTTCTTGAAAGTCAATGCCCCCAGCCCCACCCAGGCGATGGAAAGGACCAGCAGCGCGAGCGCTGGCTGCCACATCTCGGCGAGTGAGGCTCCTTTGAGGAAGAGGGCGCGGCAGATAGTCACAAAGTGGGTGCTGGGCAGCGCATAGGAGACGGCGGTGCCCGGCAGGTCGGTGGTGTCTATGGGGTCAATCAGGCCGGCCAGGAAGAAGCCGGGCACGAAGAAGATGAACAGGGCGATCACGGTGGTGGTCTGCTGGCTGTGCGCAACGTTGCCAACGAAGAGGGCCATGCCCACGCTGGCCAGCAAGAAGTCGGCTGCCAGCACCACGAGCAGCAGCGGGTTGCCCCGGAAGGGGACGCCAAACAGCAAGGTCGCCACCAGCCACACCGGCAGCAGCCCGACCAGCGCGGCGGTGACGTAGGCGATCAGCTTGCCTCCCAGGTACTCCAGGCCGCGCACAGGGGTGGCGATGAGCGACTCCAGCGACCCGGTCTCGCGCTCGCGGGCTAGGGCCAGGGCGGCTGCCATCACCGGCAGGGAGAAGACGATGGGGATGAGGCCAGGGATCATACTCTCCCGCTCGGCCGTGCTGGGCAGGTAGGCGGATTGTGAGCGGACCTGCAACGGCAGCGGGGGGAGGGAGAGCTGGCGGCTCAGCGCCAGCCCGAAATCGGCGGCGTGGCCCAGCAGGCTGCCGGTCGTCTGCCCGGCGACGAGGGTATCCACCCCATCCAGGATGACTTGCACCGAGGCGCTGTCACCGCTCTGGACCGTGTCGGCAAAGCCGGGCGGGATGATCAGCGCCGCGTCAATGCGCTGCTCGACCAGCAACGTTTCGACCTCCTCGTAGCCGGACGCGCGGCCGACGGAGAAATCATTATCGCTGGAGAGGGTGGTCGCGAATTGCCGCGACAGGGGGGTGTGGTCCTGATCCCATAGCACCAGGTTGATGCGACCACTGCCACTGGCGAAGACGGTGGACAGGGCAATGAGGACGAAGGCTGGAGAGAGGAATACCATCCACAAGGTGCGTGGCTCGCGCAGGATGTGCCGGTATTCTTTGACAAGTATGCTGAAAAGTCGGCGAATGGACATAGGGCGAGAAGTATAAAGCAAAACGGTGTATCCGTCAATAGGAAATTGGGGCTACTCTAGGGCAATCGCATTTTCTTTACGACGCTCTCCGCCCACGTCCGTTCGGCTGAGGGCTTCGACCGAGCTCAGCCGAGGGCCTCACGACGAAGCCTCGGGGGCGGCACAGGCAGAAAGTCCCGTCATAGGATACTGCGTTCACGCTATGAGACGCCTCCGGGACGGAGGCTTTGAGCACAAGAAAAGAATGCGATTGCCCTGGGGGCTACTCCGGTCGCAACCCCAAATCTCCAATTGCCCTCGCGCTAGCATTGTGCTATACTGACTGCACTCTCGCGGGCGGGCCGGAAATCCAGGGAAAAGGAGGCTGGTTATGACAATCGTGATTGGATTGGCACTCGTCGTCCTGGGGTTGGTCGTCGGATTTATCGTCGCCTGGGCCTTCGGCGCGGGCGCTACGCTGAACCTGTTCATCGGCCTGCTGCTGGTCATCGCCGGCGGCATCGTCGGCTTTGTCACCGAGTGGCTCATTGACGAGGCGTATCGCAAGAACCGGGAGCTGCGGCGGCAGTTGGGGCAGCAGGGTGGCGCGGCGGTGGCCTTGGGAGCCGGTGTAGGCGTGCAGAGCGGCGATTCCTCTTCGGAGACCTTGGCCGAATTTCTGCGCCAGCGCGACGAAGAGGTGCGCGATCTGCGTGAGCAGCTCTCGGCCATGGATACCCAATTGGATGGCCTGAGCGATGAGTTCGAGGCCTACCAGCGGACACACCCGGACGATCTGACAGCCATCAAGGGCGTCGGGCCGGTTTACCAGTGGAAGCTGCGCGATGCCGGCGTGAACACGTATCAACAACTGGCCACGGCCGACCCCGATCAACTCCGGCGTATGCTCGATATCAAGGCGTGGCAGCGGACGAACGTCGAGTCCTGGATCGAGCAGGCCCGCGACTGGGCGCAGAGAAAGCCGTGATGTTCGAAGAGGGTCTGCTGGACGAGGAGATCAAGAAGAAAAAGCGGCGTGTCCTCGTCGGGTTGTTCATCATCTTGTTGGGGACGCTGGCAGCGTTTCCGCTGGTTGGGTTGTTCCCTCTCTCCGCGGCGCCCGTATCCGAAGCGGCTGTGGGGACCCCTACCCACACGGCCACGAGCACCAGCCCCCCGGAAGCCACGCCTCCGCCTCAACCGACGGCGACTGCCACAGTTGCCCGTATCACACCCACCGTGGCGGAGAAGACGCCTGGCGGGTTCGGCGGTGGGATGCCGACGCCGCCGCTTGCCTCCCCCACAGCGACCAGCACGTCCACTGTCACTCCCATTCCCTCAGCGACCCCCACTCTGTCTAGTGAATTACCTGTCACCGGGGCGAGTGCCAGCCGGGGGTGGGACTGGCTGGCATTAGGGCTGGCGGCGATCTTGCTGGGGATGTTGATGCTGGGGGTGGGGTGCGCGCTGTGGAATGTCAGACGGCAGCAGCAGTGAACCAGAACTTCGGGCGCTGACCATCACTCGGGTTTGTCTGGAACCCGTCGTGATATTATGCACTGCCATGGGTGAGCATCCTCCTGACGATGCCTCGACGCACCCTCAGTATCTCGTTCCGCCTCTCCTCTGGCAGCCATTTCGGTTATGGCCCTCTATCGTTGTGATGACGTTCAGGCAAGACCGGGAAGAGAGCAATGCGTCGACAGTCATGATGTGGTCAGCGATGTCTTCGGCCATCGCAGGTGTGCGTTGTTCCCACCTCTTCGGAGAGCCGGTGCCCTTGTGGGTCAGGCCAGGCGAGTGTTGGCGGCGCTGGAAGGCCATATGGACAAGCAAGCGCAGAAGTTGAAGGCCAGCCTGGAGCAGTTCATTCCCCGCGTCGAGCAGGTTATCGCCCAGACCAAACGGCAGCTCTTTGAGGGCGAGAAGGTGCCCGCGAGCGAGAAGATCGTCAGTATCTTCGAGCTGCACACCGAGATCATCTGTCGTGGGAAGGCCAACCAGCCAGTCGAGTTTGGTCACAAGGTCTGGTTAGATGAAGTCGAGGGGGGCATCGTCAGCCACTACTGTATCTTGGATGGTAACCCGCCGGATCGTGACCAGTGGAAACCCAGCCTCGACCACCACATCCAACTGTTTGGCCGACCGCCCTACCAGGCCAGTGCCGACCGGGGTGTGTACTCCGCTCCCAACGAAGCCTACGCTGGGCAGGTCGGGGTCAAACGCGTCATCCTCCCCAAGCCTGGTTACAAGTCGGAAGCCCGTCGGCAGCACGAGCAGCAACGGTGGTTCAAACGGGTGCGTCGCTTCCATGCCGGTGTGGAGGGACGGATCAGTGTGCTGAAACGCAAGCACGGGCTGGGCCGCTGTCTCTACCACGGCGAAGATGGCTTTGGGCGCTGGGTGGGATGGGGCTTCATCGCTGGTAACCTGTCTGTGATAGGATCAGCGCTGTTCGCCCA